>DATLII010000451.1:0-3666 GCA_035539495.1 Dongiaceae bacterium | reverse complement strand
TCCAGTGCATTGGCATCTGGCGTCAGGTTGATGGAATAAACGGCGGCGGGTTTACCGTTGAAATCGCCAAAGTACTGGTAATCCTTGCCACCCAGCTCGCACTGGCCCAAATCGCGAATCCGCACGAACTGGCCACCGCCGCCGCTCTTCAGAATCACATTGCAGAATTCTTCCGCCAGCACCAGCCGCCCTTGCACCAGCACCGAATACTGGAACACCTGATCCGGTGGCGCTGGATATTGGCCCAAAATACCCGCGGGCACCTGCACGTTCTGTTCTTTCACCGCCGCCAGAATGTCGCTTACCGTGATGCCCTGATTCGCCATGCGGGTGGGATCGAGCCAGATACGCAAGCCAAATTCACTGCCGTATTCGTTGACGTTGCCGACGCCGGGAATCCGCTTCAGTACATCAGTCACATAAATCGTGCCGTAATTTTTCAGGAACAGCGGATCGTAGGTGCCGTCGGGTGAATACAGCACGTAATACATCAGCACGTCCGGCGTTTGCTTGCGCAGGGTTACGCCCACCTGATTCACTTCCGTCGGCAACGACGGTGTGGCGGTGGAAACCCGGTTCTGCGTTAACACCGATGCAATATCGGCATCGCGCTCCAACGCAAAGGTGACGTTAAGAGAGTACTGGCCGTTGCCGCTGGACTGGGAATCCATGTACAACATGCCTTCCACGCCATTCACTTTGTCTTCCACGACTTGCGCGACACTTTCCTTCACCACATCGGCGTTGGCGCCAATGTACTGTGTGGAGACGTTGATGGTGGGCAGCGTAATGCGCGGATACTGTGAAATGGGGAGCACCGTCAGCGCCAGCAAACCGCTCAGTGCGATAAACAACGACAAGACGATGGCGAAGACCGGACGATCGATAAAGAAACGCGCCATGAGCCGGTCCTCAACCGTTCGCAGTTTCGGTGGTCGCAGTGGCCGGCAACGGCACCGCTTTCACCTGGGCGCCGGGACGCACCTTGTGATGCCCCTCCACGATCACCTGATCCTGATCTTTCAAACCGTCTTTCACTACCACTTCGTCACCGTAGTTGGTGCCCAGCACCACAGGCCGTCGTTCCACCTTGCCATCGGCACCCACTACGCTGACAAAGGTTTTATCCAGCACTTCCTGCACCGCCCGCTGCGGAATCAGCATCGCATCCGGCACCGTGGCTGCTATCACCCGTACCCGCGCGAACATGCCGGGCCGTAACCATTCATGCGGATTGGGGAAGGTGGCCGAAATCGCGAAGGTGCCGGTGCTGGCGGAAATAGCACGATCGGAGAAAGTAATATGGCCAATCTCGGGATATTCGGTGCCTTCCGCCAACAACAGCTTCACCTTGATATCCTGGTAGGTTTGCTGTTCCTGCAGCCGGTTTTTCATCATGCTGATGTATTCCCGCTCGCTCAGCGCGAAATCCACCCGCGCGGTGTCGGTGGTGGACACCGTAGCCAGCAGCGTTTGATTGGCCGTCACCAGCGCGCCAACGTTCACCTGGGCGCGGCCGATGCGACCATCGTAGGGGGAAATGATGGCGGATTCGTGTAACTGGGTTTCGGCCTGGTCCTGCTGCGCCCTGGCGGCGGCCAGGGATGCCACCAGCTGAGCCTGCTTGCTGACGGCGTCTTCATAGTGCTTGCGGGGAATGGAGCCCTTTTTTACCAGCTCACGGTAGCGCACCACATCTGCGTTGGCCTGGTCCAGATTGGCCTGGGACCGCGCCACTTCGGCAATGGCCTCATTCACGCCGGCCTGCAGGCTGTTACTGTCGATCTTGAACAGCGGCTGCTCGCGGCGCACCAGCGTGCCTTCCTGGAATTCCACTGAAATGACCCGACCGGTGACCTTGGAGCGGATTTCGGCTTCCTCGGTCGCCTTCACTTCGCCGATAAAATCCCGTTCCACTTCCACCGCGCGTCGCTGCGGCGTTTGCACCCCCACCTCCGGCACCGCCGCGGTGGGCGCGGGTGCCTTGCTACAGGCAATGATCTGCAACGTCAGACATAACAAGAGCAAGCGCAGGTGCATTGGCAATCTCCTTTTACCCAAGGGGGTCAACTGCGACCTACTCTAGCACGAGCCTCCTACTTGAATTCCCCGGACTGGATCAATCAACTGGCGGCCAGACTCACACAGTTGCGCCCGTTGGCCTTGGCCTGTTGCAATGCACGCCCTGCCAGATCCAACAGTTGTTCCGCGCGGGCGCCGCTGACGGCTTCGTACAGCAGCACACCCACACTCACCGTCACCATTACCCGCATGCCGGCGCAGAGCATCGGGCAATCCGCCACTTTCATGCGCATCTGTTCCGCCAATTGCACCGCGCCGTCGCGTGGGGTATCCGGCAGCAGCGCGCAGAATTGCTCGCCGCTGGTGCGACACAGAATATCAGCGGGACGCTTCAGTTGCTGACGCAGGATTTCGGCGGTCTGACGCAGACATTCATCGCCGGCCAAGTGCCCGTAGGTGTCGTTGATCTGGCTGAAGTGATCGATGTCCACCAACAACAGACTGAGACGTGAACCCAGATGCCGGCTGCGCTGGATTTCCTCCTGCAAACGATCAGCAAAATAATGACGGTTCTTCAGGCCGGTCAGGCTGTCGGCTTCGCTGGCCTGCTCCAGGCTGTGCTGCAATTGATTCAGTTCCAACTGGCGCGCACGATTGCGCTGTTCCAGTTCGCGGCCATAACTTTCCTGTCCTGCCAGTTCCTGCGACAACGCCGCCTGAGCAGCCTGCTCCCGTTGCAGCCGCATCTGCAATCCTTCCAGCTCACGACCCGCCTGCTCCAGCGCATTGGCCTGCCGTCCCAACTGCTGATTGCGCTCCTGAATATGACGATCACCCAACGCGATGCACAGCAGCACCATGTCGAACACCGACGACCACAGCAGCAGATTTTCCGACGCGGGTGTTACCTCGATAAAGCCGAATTTGTTCAATCCCATCATGAAAGCGCCGGTGACATACAGCGCCCAACCCAGCGCAAACAGACGGGCCGGCCGTTCCTGCAAGGCCGATCGCTGCAACAGTGCCCGCGCCACCAGCACCACCGCAGGCGCCGACAGCGCCGATGAACTCACCACCGCCCACTGCACCGGCATCAGCGGTGTCAACAGCGCACCACCAAACGATAACCAGCGGATGATGACAAACAGACGGTAGTAGTGGAAATTCGATTGATCCAGATGCAGGAACACACTGCAGAACCAGGTGGAAAAACCAATCGCCAGGAAGGTAGCGATCGCAATACTGCCGCTCTGCAAACCGATCTGCCCGGGCCAGAACCAGGTGGCACCCAGCCCCTGCCAGGCCACGATGAAAAACAGCAGCGCCAGCACATGCGCACCATACAGTAGAAATGCGCTTTCCCGCGCGCTGAAATACAGCGTCACGTTGTACAGCATCATCGCTACCAACACGCCGAGAAATAATCCCAGCAGCAGATCATCCGCTTCCTTGTGCGCCAGGAATTCATCCTCCGGCATCAATTGCGCCGGCACCTGCAACGCGGTTTCCGACTGCACTCGCAAATAAATGCGATAGCGGTGATCTTTCACCACGGTGAACGGAAACGCGGGCTGGCGAAATGGCGCGGCGCGCTGATCCAACCGCAGCCACAAACCATCGCGCAGCAACGCAGTGGGTTCGCCG
>DATLII010000450.1:0-9705 GCA_035539495.1 Dongiaceae bacterium | reverse complement strand
GCGCAGGATGTGGCGCACTACCGTGCGACCGTGCAGGTGGAGCGCAATCGTATTCGTCAGCAGATGAGTCCGCGCCAGAATGAAGTGTTGCTGCTAATTGCCGCGGGCTATAGTAATGGCGAGATCGCCACAGCATTGGGGATTTCCGAACACACAGTGAAAGCGCACGTTTCCACCCTGATGCAGTTGCTGAACGCCGACAACCGGGTGCATTGCATTGCGGAAGCGCGCCAGCTGGGGCTGATCAGCTGACTCTGATTAACCATCTAACGATCCCAGGCCTCACTATCTCAGGCGCCCGCCAATAACTGATGCATTACTTTGCGCAGTTGCACGGGTTTCACCGGTTTGTGCAGAAGATGGAACTGTTGCTGGCGGATGGATTGCACCAATGCCGGATCGGTGTCGCCACTCATCAGCAGCGCGGGCAAATCTGCTTGAGTACGCTCCCGCACCGCGCGAATCAGATCGATGCCATGCACGCCGCCATCCAACCGGTAGTCCGATAGCACCAGGTCCGGCCAATCTTCGCGAGTACCGAGTTGCGCCAGCGCATCCTCCAATCCGACGGCAGTCCAGGCAGTACAGCCCCAGTCTCGCAGTAACGCCGCCAGCGCCTGCAGAATCACCGGGTCATCATCCACCACCAGCACGCTGTGGCCGGATAAATCCAACTGCTGTGAGCTCACCGGCCGCAGCACCTGACCTTCATCACCCCGCGGCAGCATCACCCGCACCGTGGTGCCGATACCGACGCTGGAAGTGAGCCCCAGCGGCAAATTCAGCAGACGACAAATGCGGCTGACAATGGAGAGGCCCAATCCCAGCCCACGACTGGCCTGACGGGCATCATTGTCCACCTGGAAATACTCGGTGAAAACTTTGGTCTGGTCGGCTTCCGCAATGCCCACGCCTGTGTCGGTCACCGTCAATTGCACGCCCTCTGTCTCCGGCAACAAACGCACGACGATGGAACCGTCGCCAGTAAATTTCACCGCGTTGTCCAACAGATTGCGCGCGACTCGCGCCAACAACACCGGATCGGATTCAACGACTGCGTCATCGCCCGACAACACCAGGCTCAACCCTTTGGCCTGCGCCAACGATTGATATTCGTTGACGATGGGCTGCAGGAATTGCCGCAGCAAAAAATGCTGCCGCCGCACGTTGAGTTCACGGGATTCCAGCCGCGACAATTCCAATAAAGCGTTAAGCAATTCACTCAGGGATTCGTGGGAACCCAGCGCCTGTCGCGCCAACGTATGCAATTCGGGATCGCCATCACCGACGCGAAAATTGATGCACTCCAGGAAAAATCCCAGCGCCTGCAGCGGCTGACGCAAATCGTGACTGGCTGCTGCCAAGAAATTGGATTTGGACTGATTGGCATGCTCGGCATCGTCGCGGGCACGGGTGACTTCCTGCAGCAAGGTCTGGTTTTCCAGATCCAGGGAAATGTAGCCGGTGATGATCCGGTGCACCGTGGTGCTGATGGCGAGCATGGCGCCGAGAAACGCAAAAATCAGAAACGCTGAGGCCGACAAGCCCATACCGTGGTAGTGCACGATCAGGCCCAAAAACACCGGCAAAACGAAGGCGAAATAGGCCTGCAGGCAGGCCGCCAATGCCGGCAGTGTGGCGCAGATCATGCCGGCCAGTACCAGCGATAGAAAGTTCACCATATCCGGCGACGCGGATTGCATGAACAGAACTGGTACCACACCCCAACAGCTGCCCGCAGTGAGCATACTGGCGGTCAATTGCCAGCGCAGACGACGGTATTCGGCGTCGCTGCGTGCCTGCATCCACCAACGGTCCAGCAGCAGGATGCGCAAAACATGCGTCAGCAAAAAAAATCCACACCAAAGCATCACCGCCAGACTGGGATCATGACGCCACAACACAAAGGCCGTGAGCGCAACCGCCAGCGCGTGTGGCCAGCCCGTCACCCGCAATTGCCGGAATACGTAGTCCACTTGTCGTTTGTCGATGGCCGAATTCATCGAACACTTCTCCGCTGATACAGTGCAAAAAAGCCCGTGTTTCTTCATTACCCGGGCCGCGCCTGCACTGCAAAGCATTTGCCCCTGGCCGTCAACCCTACTTTCGTATTATCGGCGCGTGGTATTCCTTGCTAGCTGCCACTCTCGCTCGCTGGCGTTCGCTACAACATTCCCCGTTCCGCCAGCGAGACCACCTCACTGTCGCCCACCACCAGATGGTCCAGCACGCGCACATCCACCAGTTCCAACGCCTGCTGTAGACGGCGCGTAATATGGCGGTCGGCTTGACTGGGCTCCGCAATGCCCGAAGGATGGTTGTGGGCGAAAATCACCGCCGCTGCGTTATGGGCCAGCACCCGCTTCAACACTTCACGCGGATAAACCGAGGCGCCGTCGATGGTGCCCGTGAACAGTTCCTCAAACCGGATCAGCCGGTTCTGGTTATCCAGAAACAGGCAGGCGAACACTTCATGCCGATAGCCCCGCAACCGCGCCCGCAGGTATTGGCGAGTGGCAGCGGGACTGGTGAAAGCATCACTGCGGTCCAGGGTGGTCTCCAGGTAGCGCCGGCCCAGCTCCAGGCAGGCCTGCAGCTGCACCCACTTGGCGGGGCCCATGCCCTTCACCTCGGCAAAGCGTTCCGGCGGGGCGTCCAGCACACCGCGAAGGCCTTCGAAATGGGTCAGCAGGTCCCGCGCTAGTTCCACTGCGCTTTTGCCCTGCAGCCCAGTGCGCAGGAAAATCGCCAGCAGCTCGCCGTCCGACAGACTGGCCCCTCCCCGCTGCAGCAGTTTCTCCCGTGGGCGTTCATCGACGGGCCAGTCACTGATGGCCATAGGCTATGCTCCTCTTTATGAAACGGATTCAGCCTCATAGACAGCCGGCGAAAAAGTAATCCCGCCCTTTCAAAATCGGAACCCGGGTTTTATAGTCGCAGGCATCGTGCGAAGCCGGGCCCGGCCCGGTGAACGGCAAGCAGCAGCGGAATCGAATGTATGTTGAGACTGGCGAACCGCCGCATCATCGTCGGTGTCACCGGCGGTATCGCGGCCTACAAAAGCGCGGAATTGATCCGTCGCCTGAAAGACCAGGGCGCCGACGTGCGCGCGGTGATGACCGCCGCCGCTCAGGAATTCATTACGCCTCTCACATTGCAGGCCCTGTCCGGCAACCCGGTGCACACCAGTTTGCTGGATACCGAGGCGGAAGCCGCCATGGGCCACATCGAGCTGGCCCGCTGGGGTGACCTGATCCTGGTGGCTCCCGCCAGCGCCGACTTCATCGCCCGTCTGTCCCAAGGCATGGGTAACGATCTGCTCACCACGCTTTGCCTGGCGGCCCGCTGCCCCATTGCGGTGGCACCGGCCATGAACCAGGCCATGTGGGCGGCGCCCACCACCCAGTCCAACCTGAATCGGCTGCAAGCGCTGGGCATCCGCCAGTTCGGCCCAGCGGAAGGTTCGCAAGCCTGCGGCGACGTAGGCCTGGGACGCATGCTGGAAGCCACCCAATTGGCGGAAATGGCCGCCGACCTGTTTCCGTCCAACATCCTCACCGGGCAGCGCGTGGTGATCACCGCCGGCCCCACCCGCGAAGCCATCGATCCGGTGCGCTTCATCAGCAACCACAGCTCCGGCAAGATGGGGTTTGCGTTGGCAGAAGCTGCCCGGGACGCTGGCGCCCAAGTAACCCTGATCGCCGGCCCAGTACACCTGCCAACGCCGGAACGGGTGCAGCGTATCGACGTGATCAGCGCCCGCGACATGCTGCAGGCAGCACTGGACCTGAGTCCGCAGACCGACATCTTCATCGCAACCGCAGCAGTTGCGGATTTCCGCCCGCAAAATTCACCGGATCAAAAAATCAAGAAACAGGATAATGCCGGCGTCATGACGCTGACTCTGGTGGAAAATCCAGACATCGTCGCCACCATTGCCCGCCAGCAACCCCGCCCCTTTACGGTGGGCTTCGCCGCCGAAACCCGGGACGTGGTGAACTACGCACGCCAGAAGATCGCCCGCAAGAATCTGGATCTGATCGTGGCCAACGACGTCAGCCGCGGCGACATCGGTTTCAACAGCGATCAGAACGCTGTCACCGTGCTCTGGCGCGACGGCGAACAGGTGCTGGAACTGGCCAGCAAACATCAGATTGCCCGCGACATTGTGGCCCTGATCGCCCAGCGCCGGGGCGAGCGCAGCGGCAGTTAACTGAGCGCTTTGGCAATTAGCTGAGATGTAGTTAGCTGCTAGGCTTAAAAGATTAAGGAAATTCTCTATTCCCGATACCAGGCGGGAAACCGGCCCACTGGATCCAGCATTGGCACGTTCACGTTAAGGAATTCCTGTAATGGCGAAGAAGAAAGCGCCCGCTCAGGCACCGGCTGCCGCAGCACCCGCCCCGACGGAAAGCGCCCAGGCCGCGGCCCCCCGCATCCGCTCGGGGCTGCTGCCGATCATGCTGCCGGTGCTGGCGGGATCGGCCACCGTGGTGCTGGCCGTCGGTCTGCTGCTGTTCATGCTGGTCATTCAGGGCGGCAGTCAGCGCCAGTTGGCCATTATCGGTACCAGCGCTGCGCAACAGTTCCTCGGCCATCTGGTACAACAGGCCCGCACCTTCGACGCTCTGGCCGGTGCCCTGGCCAAAGACGCCAGCCTGCTCGCCGCCCTGCAGGACGGCACTCCCGACGTCATCAGCGCCCGTACCGCCGCCCTGCGCCAGCAATTGCCCGCCGCCACCAATGTCCAGTTATATTCCCGCGGCGACGCCAAGAAAGATGCCCGCACCGAACCGCCCGTCAGCTTCGCCCAACTCGACATGGTGGCCCGCGCCGAAAAAGACGATTCCGCCCTGCCGGAAATCCATCTGCACGACAAAAAGGAATACCTCACCGTTGCCAAGGCTGTGCGCGAAGGCGACCACATTGTCGGCACCCTGCTGGTCAGCTTCGATTTCGCCCAGATCCAACCCCTGATGCCACAACTGGATGGCAAACTGGGCTTCGTGGAAGTGATCCAGACCTTTTCCAACAAACCCACCGTGCTGTACACCAGCGGCGACGAAGCCCACAAGCAGGGTGAAGGCTATCTGGCCCAGAGCGACATCCAGCACTTCAGCGCCCGCTTTTATCCCGCCGCCGCTGTGGATGCGATCGGTGCCAGCAGCGGCCTGCTCTGGACCCTGATCGGTGTCGCCGCCGTGATCGTGGCCGGGCTTGGCCTCACCAGCCATCTGCTGCTGAACCGGGCGCTGCAAGCCAATGCCACTGCGCTGGCCGCCCATTTCCAGGCCCTGATTGGACGGGACAAACCGTCGCGCAAATTCACCCTGGGCATTTTCGCCTCCCTGTCGCAGACGATGGAGCGCCTGTTCCTGGATTACGACGCCCGCGCCCGTCACGCCACGCAGAAAGCCAAGGATACGGCCAGCAAGGCCGCCGCTCACATGCCGGACTTCGAACCCAGCCGCGGCGCCACCTCGCTCAACGATCTGGATCTGGACATTCACGCCGATGACCACGATCTGCTCAGCACCGCCGCCGAGATCGATGACAATCCGCTGCTGATGGAAGAAGACACCCCGGACAGCCTGGATCTGGATATGGTGGAGATGGCCGAACCGCAAGGCGTGCGCATCCAGGTAAAAGTGTCCCCGCAGATCTTCCGTGCCTACGACATCCGCGGCATCGTCGGCGATACCCTGGACCATGACGTCGCTCACGCCATCGGCATGTCAGTCGGCAGCGAGGCCCGCGACAAGGGTCAGGCGGCCGTCATCGTCGCCCGCGATGGTCGCCACTCCAGCCAGGATCTGTGCCAGGCCCTGGCTGGAGGCATCATGGCCACCGGCGTGAACGTGATCGACATCGGCCTGGTGCCCACCCCCATCCTGTATTACGCCACCAAGACCCTGCTCACCCGCAGCGGCGTCATGGTCACCGGCAGCCACAATCCGCCGGAGTACAACGGCTTCAAGATAGTCATCAACGACGAAACCCTGGCTCAGGACCGCATCCAGGGTCTGAAGAAACGCATCGACGACGGCAAGCTACACAAGGGCAAAGGCACCTACGAGCGGCAGGACGTCAGTACCGACTACATCAGCCGCATCAACAACGACGTGGTGCTGGCCAAGCCCATGCGCATCGTAGTGGACGCCGGCAATGGCGTAGCCGGTCCCCTGGGCGTGAAACTGCTGGATGGCTTGGGCTGCAGCGTCACCCCACTGTACGCAGAAATCGATGGCAGCTTCCCCAACCACCACCCCGATCCAAGCAATCCGGAAAATCTGGAAGACCTGATCGAAACCGTGCAGCGGGTCGGCGCCGACCTGGGCATTGCCTTCGATGGCGACGGCGACCGCATCGGCGTGGTAACGCCCTCCGGCAAGATCATCTGGCCCGACCGCCTGCTGATGCTGTGCGCGAAAGACCTGCTGTCGCGCAATCCCGGCGCCGACATTCTTTACGACGTGAAATGTACCCGCGACGTGGCGGAGCTGGTCAGCGGTCTGGGCGGCCGCGCCATCATGTGCGCCACCGGCCACTCCCTGATGAAAGCCAAAATGAAAGAGACCGGCGCCGTCGTGGGCGGCGAACTGTCCGGCCACATCTTCTTCAACGACCGCTGGTACGGTTTCGACGACGCCCTCTACAGCGCCTCCCGCGTATTGGAGATCCTGTCCATGGAGCCCTACGGCGCCGACGAGGTGTTTGCCGAGTTCCCCGAGAAGGTCAGCACACCCGAGTTGCACATCAAGGTATCCGAGGCCGCCAAGTTCAACATCATCAAGAAGCTGGAGGAGCAGGGTAAATTCCCGGGGGGAAATCTGGTCAAGATCGACGGACTCAGGGTAGACTTCCCCGACAGCTGGGGCCTGGTGCGGGCATCCAACACCACCCCGGTGCTGGTCGCACGCTTTGAAGCCGACACGGACGCAGCGCTGGAACAGGTGAAAACCATCTTCCGCGATCAGCTGAAAGCCGTGGAACCCGGCCTGAACATTCCGTTTTAAGCCCACACATTTTCTTGCAGCACAGACGTAACCGTTAGGACGTCGGCGCATTGGCGCCGGCGAAAAATCCCATGACCCTGAGTAAAGACCAAGCGCTTAACATCGCGCAGGTGCTGTCCGAAGCACTGCCCTATATCCAACGCTTCACCGGCAAAACCATCGTCATCAAGTACGGCGGCAACGCCATGGAAACCGAGGAGCTGAACAACAGCTTCGCCCGCGACATCGTGCTGATGAAAACCGTCGGCATCAATCCGGTGGTGGTACACGGTGGCGGTCCGCAGATCGGTGAACTGCTGAAAAAAATCGGCAAGGAAAGCCGCTTCGTCGATGGCATGCGCGTCACCGACAGCGAAACCATGGACGTGGTGGAAATGGTGCTGGGCGGTCTGGTCAACAAGGACATCGTCAATCTGATCAACCGCAACGGCGGTCGTGCTGTCGGGCTCACCGGTAAAGATGGTCAGTTGATCCGTGCGAAAAAACTCACCATCACCCGCTCGTCGCCGGAACTGAAAGAACCCGAGATCATCGACATCGGCCACGTGGGCGAAGTGGAGAAGATCAACACCGGCGTGGTCGACATGCTGGTGCACAGCGATTTCATTCCGGTGATTGCGCCAATTGGCGTGGGTGAAGACGGCGCGTCCTACAATATCAACGCCGATCTGGTGGCAGGCAAAGTGGCGGAAGCGCTGAAAGCCGAAAAGCTGATGCTGCTGACCAATACCGCTGGTCTGCTGGACAAGGAAGGTAAAGTGCTGACTGGCCTGTCACCGGTGGAAGTGAATGCGCTGATCGCCGACGGCACCATCTACGGTGGCATGCTGCCGAAGATTCACTGTGCACTGAGCGCAGTCAACGAAGGCGTCACCAGTTCGCACATTATCGATGGCCGCGTGCCGCATGCGGTGCTGCTGGAAATCTTCACTGATGCCGGTGTGGGCACCCTGATCACCCGCAAGAGCCGATAACGGCAAGAGCACATAATCATGGCCACCAGCGAGCGCAAAGCATCCCGCAAAGAACAGATCCTGCAGGCTCTGGCCCATATGCTGGAAGCCACGCCCGGTGGCCGCATCACCACAGCCGCGCTGGCCAAGGAAGTGGGCGTGTCCGAAGCGGCGCTGTACCGGCATTTTCCCAGCAAGGCGAAAATGTTCGAGGGGCTGATCGAATTCATCGAGCAATCGCTGTTTTCCCGCATCACGATTATTTTGAAAGAAGAAGCCGATGCGCTGGCGCAGTGCGGGCAGATCCTGCATCTGCTGCTGGCGTTCTCGGAAAAAAACCCCGGCATCACCCGCATTCTCACCGGCGACGCCATCACTGGCGAAACGGATCGTTTACGCTTGCGCGTGGTGCAACTGTTCGACCGCATTGAAACGCAGTTGAAGCAGGTGTTGCGAGAAGCCGAATTGAAGGAAGGTCGTCGCACCCGGTTGAGTACAGCGCAAAGTGCCAATCTGATGTTGTCGGCGGCGGAAGGCCGCATTTGTCAGTTCGTGCGCTCGGGTTTTGAGCGCACGCCGACTGCAGGTTGGGATGATCAGTGGTTATTGGTGGGTGAAAGCCTGTTTCGCGTGAATTGAAACGCACGCGCTGAACAGAACGTTCATTTTGCTGAAGTGCCGGCGGCCGCCTTACGCATTTTTTCCAGTTCCCGCAGCCGCTCGATGTCCTTGGCGTACTCTGCCCGAATGACATCCTTTTCCTTGTCTTTTTCCGCGATGGCTTCTTCTGCCGAATCGATCTGCCGTTGCAGGCTATCGATATTTTCTAATTGGAAATCCTGAACGGCCTGTCCTGCCCGTTCCCGTTCTGCTGCCCTGGACTGAGCCTGATTCAAATCCTGACGCAACTTGAGAATGTTGCCCTTGGTGACGTTGATGTACACGTCGATGGCTTCGATCTTGCGATCACGGGCACGCTCAGCATCCGCCGGACCGCTGAAAATATTGAGCAGCTTCTTGTCTTGTTCAGCCTGACGGACCTTATCCAGTTTTTGCTGTTCCTGTTTGGATTTCGCCGCCAGTTCTGCCGGTGTCAGTGCCCGTGGCACCACTTCGATGACGCGGCCCTGACTGTTGAGAATTTCGTAGCCTTTGCCAACGTACTCGGGGGGTACCTGATAGTCGATTACCTTGATGCCTTGGGCATTCTCATAACGGTACATCCGCGTCGCCGCCCATGCGTCGCTGCAGACCAGAACCGCCAACAACATGCCTAACCAGACTTTCATCGTGCTGAATATCCCCTATAGGGCTTTGCGGTATCATCGCGCCGCCCGCGCTGATACCTGGATTCGTTCGTGGACCTGTCTTCCCAAGTCGTGTTGTTCGCCGCCTCCCTGATTGCCAACACCTTGTCCGCCCTCGCGGGGGGGCGGTGCCGGCCTGCTCCAGCTGCCGGTACTGCTGTTCCTGGGGCTGGGTTTTGCCAGCGCCCTGGTAACCCACAAGATCGCCAGTGTGGCTTTGGGGTCGGCGCCAGCCTGCGCCATTTCCGGGAAAGCAGCCTCAACCGCTTGTTTGCATTATTCATATTAGCCTGCGGTCTGCCCGGTGTCGTGACCGGGGCATTGATCATACTGAAATTTGATGATCACTTCTCCAAGCTGGCGCTGGGAGGTTTGACCCTGGGCATCGGTATTTATTCCATTCTCAAGCACGACTTGGGGCAGCAGATG
>DATLII010000449.1:0-1538 GCA_035539495.1 Dongiaceae bacterium | reverse complement strand
CCCACTGATATTCCAGGTGCGCAATGAAATGATCCTCACCTCGTGTTTCGATGCGGCTGCGTAAAAAATTCTGGATCACGAACGTGCCGGCCCATTCGCCCTGGGTTTCATAAAAAGTGCGGGCGCCGGCCTGGATGTCGGTGGGCGGCGGCAATGGTGCGGCGATAAGTGCGCGGGAGAGCCCTGCAAGAATTCCGAGCAGCACGAGATTGGGCAGCAGCCGGAACGTCTTGGCTCTGCGTAATGCGGCATGGCGGGATTTGAGCGAGTAGAACATAGCGCGATCGGATTATTTGTTGTCGTTGATGTTGTAGCAGCGTAGCAAATCCCAGACTGGCACGCCCCATGCTTTTCTCCCGCAGACCTTCAATTTGTACTGCGGAAGGGCGTTGGCAAATAGGTAGACGGCGATGCGCGCTGAAATCGGGTGCACGTGCTTCTGCCGATGAACCATTGATGTGCGCCCGATACCGGCAGTGCGCCCAATCGACAGGCCAATTACCAACAGGCCGATCACTTTAGGAGAATGTTCATGAGTGCAGTTGCTGCCACCATTATCGCCGCCAAGGAAGCCCGCGGCCTGACCTGGGAAACATTGGCGGAGGCCATCGGCATGTCGCCGGTGTGGACCTGTTCCGCTTGCATGGGTATGAATAGCATGCGGCCGGAAACAGCCAGTGCAGTGTGCGAAGTGTTGGGGCTGGATGCCAGTGTTGCGGCGGAACTGGTGAAGTTTCCCACCAAGACCTGGGATAAATCGGTGCCGACCGATCCGCTGATTTACCGTTTGTACGAAGTGGTGGGTGTGTACGGTGAAACGTTAAAAGCGGTGATTCAGGAAAAATTCGGCGACGGCATCATGAGTGCCATCGATTTCAGCATGCATGTGGATAAGGAGGAAAATCCAAAAGGCGATCGCGTGATTCTGACGTTGAACGGAAAATTCCTGCCTTACAAGGCGTGGTGAGTTACTTGCATCGCCATCGTGACGAGCGCGGCGCTATTGCATGCTCGTCATGATGGCGCATCAGACAATGGGTCACTGATTTTCTCAGCGGTTTTCCAGCCGGTTGAAGTCGAACCAGCCTGCTTCGATCGGCGCCAATGTATGGTAAGCCTGATGCAGGTTGTCGCTGACATTCCAGAAGCGCGGATCGGTGCGGCGCACGGCGAAGTTATCCAGCAACGCACGATAGCTGTTTTCGTCCGTCAGGTTTTGCAGTTGTTGCACCAGTTGCGGCACCTGTTGGCGATCCAATTGCAGTAACGCACTGGGGTAGGAGCCGACAAAACCATACGCCAGCCACAGTCGGTCTTCTGCTGGCAAACGGCGATCGTCCTCCGCAAAAATATGCGAAATGTTGGTGTAGGCGTTGTGATGCACCAGCGTGTAGTAGTGGGTTTTTTTCTGTCCGGCATCGGTGATGGCGAGGAACAAGGTTTGTGGCAGCACGGCGGTCGGTAGGCCGCGAATCTGCTGGATCTGGCGCAGACCCTGCAGCGTATCCGGCTCGGTGAAACCATTTTCCAGATTGTGT
>DATLII010000448.1:0-2775 GCA_035539495.1 Dongiaceae bacterium | reverse complement strand
CCAGGCCCGTTATGGCGCCATCACTCACTGAGGCTGGCGCCGCGGGCTTTTAGCTCAGGGAACAAACGCCATGACAGACACCGGTGAGCCGGAACCGCCCTGCAATCGCAGCAAGCCGATCACCAGGGTGGTGCCCTTCGGAGGCAACTGATCCAGCCGGGTCAGACATTCCAGCACGATGCCGTTGGCCGCCAGCACCTGCAGATTGGTGGCGTAGGCTGTGTCCTGCCCCGCATCCACGCCGTGAGTATCGATACCAACCCCGGCAGCAGAACGACGCTCCAGCAGGAATTTGGATGCATCGCCGCCGATGCCCGGAAAGTGCAAACCTCCCTGTTCATCTGCGTTGAAAAATTGTTGCGGTGAATGCCAGCGCTCCTGCCAACCGGTGTAGAACAACACCACCGAATCGCGCTTGATGCGGCCGTGCTGATGTTCCCACGCCTTGATGTCGTCCACGGTGATGACATAGTCAGCGTTCTGCGCCGTCTTCTGCCGCACGTCGATCACCACCGCCGGCTTCACCAGCGATTGCGGTGCATAGCCATCAATACTTTTGCCGTCGCTGTAAAACGTATTGGGCGCATTCATGTGGGTGGCGCTGTGCTCACCGATGGAAAAACGCCGCAGGAAATAACCGTGCTCTTCGATGTTGGCAACGTTTTCGAATTCCACCGGGGGATCGCCAGGCCACAGCGGAATATCGGTGGTGATGGTATGACTCAGGTCGATAACCTGACTGAAACGGATCGCGTGTCTGTCCATGTCCCCTGCTACTCCTGTTGTCGCCGCGCCGGAAAATCCGAGTGCCAGCGACAGAGCCATCCAGTGCAGGCGCGGTGCGATGCGTTCACAAAATTGAAATATGCGTGTTGCAGTCATTGCGATTGAACTCCTGTGCATCAGAACTGGAGCCTGTGGGCTCCCCCTGTTGCAGATTAGATCAGATCGGTGACTGAAAGGGCTATCAGGGATTTAGGTTTTCGGCAGCGTAACGCCAGTCTGGCCCTGATACTTGCCGCCGCGGTCCCGGTACGAGGTTTCACATTCCTCGTCGGACTGCAGGAACAGCATTTGCGCCACACCTTCGTTGGCGTAGATTTTCGCCGGCAGTGTCGTGGTGTTGGAAAATTCCAACGTCACATGGCCTTCCCATTCCGGCTCCAGCGGCGTGACGTTGACGATGATGCCGCAGCGGGCATAAGTGGATTTGCCCAGGCAGATGGTGAGCACATCGCGCGGGATGCGGAAATATTCCACTGTGCGCGCCAGCGCGAACGAGTTGGGCGGGATGATGCAGACGTCGCTTTCGATATCGACGAAGCTCTTGTCGGAAAAATCCTTGGGATCGACGGTGGCGGAATGGATGTTGGTGAACACCTTGAATTCCCGCGAGCAGCGCACGTCATACCCGTAGCTGGATGTGCCGTAGGAAATGATGCGCTGGCCATTCACCGTGCGCACCTGGCCCGGCTCGAACGGTTCGATCATGCCGTGTTGCTCAGCCATGCGGCGGATCCAGCGGTCGGATTTGATGGACATCGGATGCACACTCCCCGGAAATAGAAGGGCGCATAATACAGGGTTTTGAGCCCAGCCAGAACCCTGAAACCAGCGGAAATCGCGGTCAGGCGCCGCGAGCCCCCAAGGCGGTGGCCCGGTCCAGCCAACGCTGGCGCTGCGGGGCCTCCGAGTGAATCACCGGTCCAAACAGGTGATGACGCACCGGTTTGAAGCCGCAGAATGCCAAGGTGGCGGTATCCAGTTGCCGCACCGCCGGCGCCCCCTGAAACAAACGGAAGTACCAGGGCGGCGTATCCAGGGTCAACAGTAAGGAAGCACTACGGCCCTTGAGCAATCGGTCCGGCCAGGTTTGCCCCTTTTCATAGCGGAAGGCGAAACCGGGCAGCAGGGTGCGGTCGAACAATCCTTTTAGTCGCGCCGGCAGGGCTCCCCACCAGACCGGTGCTACTACCACGATATGTTGAGCCCACTGCAAATCCTGCTGGAACTGCAGCAGGTCGGGTTCCAGAGCGCGGCTGCGGTCGTACCCGTCCGGCATGTCGGGATCGAAGTGCAATTGGGACAGGTTAACCAGGCGTACTTCATGATGGGTATTGGCAGCCGTCGCATAAGCCTGTGCCAGCCCACCGCAAAGGCTGTGCTGCTTTGGATTGCCGTTCAGAACCAGAATTCGTTTGCTCATGCCGCCTACTCCACTAACTAGATGCGGCGGGAGTATGCAGTCTGCCCTTAAGGGGAGAGTCAAGCGTCGGGAAGAATCTCTCGGGCAGATGGATAACCGGAAGACGATCGAAAAGTACGGCGCTAGGACTTCAGGATTTACGACGCAGCCTGGATGGCTCTTGCAGTGTGGGACAGGTTTCCATCTCGGCAATGCAACTATCGATGCGCGCGAGTTGGTCTTCCAAAACCCGGATCTCGTCGCGGATGCGCGCTTTCTGCTGCTCCAGGAAATCCACCACCCTCTGCCAGTTCATCTGGCCGTCCACCCACTGGATCAGTTCCTTCAGGCCGGCGATGGACAGGCCCAGGGCGCGAGCCTCTTTGATCAGCAGCAGCAACTCCACCGTGGTGTCGTCGTAGCGGCGGTAGCGCCCTGCCCGTGCCGGCGTCGGAATCAGGCCTTCGCGTTCGTAAAAACGGATGGCTTTGATGGACAGTCCAGTCTTGCGGGCGGCGCTACCGATGAACATGCAGGGCTCGTCGTATGAATCAGTCGTTGTGGATGCTGATTTTGGGGAACGCACCGGT
>DATLII010000447.1:0-2519 GCA_035539495.1 Dongiaceae bacterium | reverse complement strand
TACGCGCCGTGGCGTCGACCTGGAGTTTGCAATATTTGTGGGCGTTGTTGCCGCCGTTGGCTGCCGCTGCCAGCGTGTTGCAGCATGTATTTCCCGCTGCGGCTGCAGACATGGCGCTAACGGTGGACACCGAGGGCCTGCCGCTTCGCTTTTATATTTCCCACGAAGGAGAGTCGGCACAGGATGCAGATACATTGACGCGCTACGACGCTCTGCTGTTCCAACATCTGGAACCGTTGTTTGCCTGCATCAGTGAACAGGCCAACCTGCCGCGCAAAATTCTGTGGGGCAATGCGGCGCGCTATCTGGAAATTGTGCTGGAGCAGGCGTTGGTTGCCACGGGCGGCAGCGCCGTGGTGGCGGATGATAAAGATACGCTGTTGCAGCAACCCCACTGGTCCGCTGGCCGGCGCAATCCCTTTCATGCACATCAGTGCGAAGTTCTGCTACACAATGAAGGCCGCTGCGAAACCATTCGTTTGCATCGGCAATGTTGTCTCACCCATTTGCTGCCAGCGGAACGTCATTGCACCGCTTGCCCGTTGGCGCCGCAACATCAGCCTGGTTTTGCCTGAGCTTTCAAAACACCAGCGTCCAGCGTCGCAACGCGGGATCCTGATCGATCTGCTGTTGCTGAAACGGAAACGGTAGCCAGCGCTTGTTGGCGTAACGTTGCACCGGTGCGCTGCCGGGGCCGTTGGTTACTGCCGTTTCTTCCAGGCCGTGCGCCAACAGTGTATGCGCGTTCACGCCAGCGTCGTCGAAATGCACAACCTGCAGATAGCTGTTGGCAATGGTGTCCGGCCCCAATACTTCGTCGCCGCTGGCACCGCCGCCGTAGCCGACGGGATTGCAGGCGATGGCGAAGTAACCCACGTTTTGGCAGGCGCCGAAAAACGGAATATTGCGCTGATCACTGCGCACAAAACGCTGACTGCCCACTGTGGCGGCAGGATCGACGCCGCGGTCTTCAAATGTTGCCAGTGCGCGAGCCAACGCTTGTGCGATGCGACCGTCGTTCAGCGCAGGGTCGCGCGGCGTGGTGAGTGGCGTGTCAGCAGAAAATGGCACCTGAAACAAGTCGGATGCGGGGATGGTTTCCAGCTCGGTCCAGAACGCATCCCACAATAGCGCGCCCTTCGCGTCAGCTTCGGACCGACTATTCCATTGCTGCAGCACGTTGCAGGCCGCGCTTACGCGAATGACTCGCGGAGTGCTCGCTGGGTTTTCCTGCTTCAATACAACATCCGGTTGTGCGCAGGCTTGCTGTAGCAATGAGGATTTGAATTGCTCGGCCGTGTAGGCGCGGGGCGTCAGCGCTGCTTGCATCAGGCGTTGGCTTAATGCAGTTTGCGATTGTGGCGCCGGCACCATCAACTCCTGCGCCAACTGTTGACCCATAAGACCGCGCCAGGACAATTCCTGCCGTTCACCACCCAGCAACCAGGAAAATCCTTCCAGCGGTTGTTTCGCGTTGGTCAGCCAATAGCTGTCATTCATGTTAGCCACGTAATCTTCGCGCAGCAGGCTGGGTAATTTGGCGGCCGTCAACACACCTGGCTGAATAGCGGCGCTGTCGTTCTGCCAATGACAGGTAGTACGACTGCCATCGAGAAAAGGCGTCTGTGGATCGATTTGCGCATAACCGCGGGTGCGATCGGTTGCGCATTGTTGCCGCTGCAAATCCGACACGTTGGGCGCTGGCCCCATATCGCTGTACCAGACTCGACCATTGTTGCGACCGATAGCCGCTGTGTTCGCCCAAGGCACCGCCACTTCGCGTTTCTGGATCGCGATAAAATCATCCAATGATGTGGCCTGATTCCAATAAAAGTAATTACGGAAAACGCGGTAGTTATCTTCGTTGGCATCGCGTAGCACCAGTGCGTGACCGTTGCTCCAGCCCAGCGCGGGGTCGTGAGCGCCCAGATCCACTACCGGGCCGAGACGGGAACGATAGAAACGGCGGCTGATTTTCTGAATGCGACCATCTTCATTGCGCACGTCAACGCTGATAGTACGCGCACTCATTTTTTCCACAGCACCATCGATCTGATAGCGGGTAGGGTCGTTTGCATCCAATGTCAGATCGAACAAACCGAAGCGGCGCGCAATCGACACCGTGTGGGTCCAGGCGACCTGGTTATTGAATCCCACCATGATGACGGGCACACCCAAAAAGGCCACCCCAGCCGCATCGAGCCGACCCGGAATGGTCAGATGCATTTGGTAGAAGCGATCGGGACCGCCCCAGTACCAATGCGGATTGCCCAACAGCACCGCGGCATTTTCACCTGTTATCGCACTACCGAAAGCGAGCAGATTGCTGCCGAGCCCCGCTTGCTGCCCGATGGGATGGCGCAGACGCGCGAGCAGATTTTGTCTTTTGTCGTCGGCATTCTTTTCGTTGTTTGCAAGGGTGGATTTATTCGGCGCTGCATTGACGATCTCAGGAATGAAGTGACCAAAGCCACCCGCCACCTGTGCGGAATAGAGGCGGCGGTAAATATCGTCCGCAG
>DATLII010000446.1:0-7569 GCA_035539495.1 Dongiaceae bacterium | reverse complement strand
GCATCAAACAGTGGCAATGGTTTTTTGGCGCCGATTTTTCCAGTCTCGCGGTATTGCTTCAGGTAGCGCTCGAAGATGGATGAGGTAGCGCTTCGCTTCAGGAATATCTGGTTTTCCGGCTCTTTCAAACAGGCAACCCGTTTGAGTATTTCCTCTTCCTGCCGATCGATTTCGCCTTCGCACCAAGCCAGCGTGCGTGCCACATCGCAGAACAACTGCTTGTAGGTATTGTTGGTGATTTTCTTGTGCAGGCCCTCTACCGGTTCATTTTTTTGCATGTCCTTGACCAGGATGTGCTTCTGGTCTTCAGAAAGCTCTACATCTTTCAGGTGATCAGACAGGACATTTTTCTCTTCCTGCGACAACACGCCATCCGTAAACGCGAACGCAAACAGGGCCCTCCACATTTGGAACTCATTGTCGTTCAAATGTCTTTTGGCCATAACCCTTCTTCCTGTTATTGGCTTACATTACAAATAGCTAGAATTTTCCAGCAGTAACGCTGCCCCCAAACCACCGCCTGCACAGGTTGCCACAATGGCATAGCGCTGATTTTCAACTTGCATCCTTTGCGCGGCTGTCTGCAACAGCCGAACGCCTGTGGCCGCAAAAGGGTTCCCCAGTGCCAGAGATCCACCCCAGGCATTGAGTTTTTCCAGCGGAATTTCGCCACACGGGAAACCTGCGCCAAACCGCTGCTGAATAAAATCCGGCGATGCCATGCACTGACGGTTGATCAATACCTGCGTGGCAAAGGCTTCATGAATTTCCCACACGCCGATATCGTCGAACGACAACTGGTTGCGTTCCAGCAGTTTGGGAATGGTCAGCGCGGGGCCCAACAGCATTTCGGTTTCCAGCGCATTCACGCCTGCCAGCAGGTAATCGCGCACGATGGCCAGCGGTTGCAGGCCCTGCGCTTTCACTTGTCCCCAAGCGCCCAGCAAGACCGCGCCGGCGCCGTCAGTGAAGCGTGATGCGTTGCCGGCGGTAATCAGTCCTTTGTCGCGATCGAACACCGGTTTCAGGCGAGCCAGCGTGTCCACGCTGGTGTCTGGGCGAATGCTGTTGTCGACGCTGACGGTATTGTTGTCGGTGCGCACGGGTGTGATCTGCGCGCGGTAATGTCCGGCCTGGCTGGCCGCCGCTGCAGTAGTGTGGCTGCGGGCAGCAAATGCATCGCTTTCCGCGCGGCTGGCACCGAAGGTTTGCACCATGGCTTCGCAGGCCGATCCCATCGTGAGTCCGGTGGTGTAGTCCGCACTCATGGGCAGATCCAGTTTCAAATCCCAGGGCCGCAACTGTGCCAGCAATTTCACGCGCTCACCGTTGTCGCGGCTCTGACGCACTTTCATCAGGGTGCGACGGATTTTTTGCGATAGCCGAATGGGTACGTCGGAAAAATTCTCGGTGCCACCAGCGATACCAAATTGCATCCGGCCCAGCGCAATTTCGCTGCAGATATTCATCACGCCCACGCTGGGAGAAATGCCGGCCATTGCTACTGTATAAGCAGGAATTGACGCCGGCAGGCCCGCTTTCAGCATGGCTTCCCGCGCCACGTTGGTAGTGTTGATTTCATGCAGCACCGTGCCCATCACCACCAGTTCCACCAGATGAGGATCCAGCGCAGCACGCTCCATCAAGCCGCGTAATGCAAAGGCGCCCAATTCGTAGCTCATCAGCTCGGAATAGGCGCCTGCGCTTTCCAGAAATGGCGTACGTGCGGCGGCTACCAATACCGGCCAGCGTTCTGAAGGAACCAGCATTTTCATAAACGGGACTCCGCAGCGGGTACATAACGACCGGCCTGGTACAGCGTGCCGGTTTCATTGATCAGGCGGAATGCGATCTGGCCATCTTCATCTGGTGTTTTGGCTTGCTGGATCAGCAAGGTGCCGCTGGGCAAAGGCAGCGGTCGCACGAAGCGGGTTTCGATTTCCTTAAAGCGGGCGCCGCTGCGTTGCAGGGCTTCATATACCTGCGCAAATGCGCCGTAGCCATGCATGATGCAGCCTTTGAACTGGGTACGCTTGGCCAACGCTGGAACGGTGTGAATGGGATTGAAATCGCCGGTGAGCCAGAAAAAAGTCTGGCCTTCATTCCAGGCGGCCTGCCACTGATCGATGGTGACGTAATCGGGTTCAACGCGATTCTTGTCGCTATCGCCGCCAGGGCGTTTTTTCAGCATCACGGCTGCGATGGCGTCAATGGTCATGGCATTGGGCGCTGAGGCGGTGCTCACCGTCACGCGCGAATGAATACGTGCGCGGTAGCCATCGTCGCTGGCATCCAGCAATTCGCCTTTCAGCTCCAGCGCTTCACCTTCTGGAATCGGCTTGTGCAACTGCAGTCGCACGCCTTGGTTCAGCACGCTGAGTAACGGATAGGGTGATTGAGCAGTAAGATCCGCAACCACCGGCATGGTGAGCTTGGCGCAAACCAGATGCGGCGGGATGCCACGCGAATTGGCTGCGTGACACCAATCCCGGTAGGCCTGCAATAATTGCGGCGACGGCGGGTTAACGGTGCGCTGCACGGGCACTGGCGCAGTGTGCTTGCGCTTCAATGGCAGCACCGAGCGCAGGCCACCCACGGCCATGGCACTCATGGTGTCCCAGTGTTCCAGCAGCAGACGGTAGGGCAGTTCAGTGACGGTAACGTTTTTGGACATGATAGTGGACATGACAGGGCCCTCGCATGGACATTGACGAGGACGCCAGCATGCCCGAAAACCGCGGCCGGGATAAGTCATAAGGCTGACAGCAGGCGTGCAGAAAGTGACAGTCCTTGCAAGCCTGGCCATAATGTTCTTTTTTCGCGCGTCTGGATGCCATGTTTTTCCCCATTACTTACATCCGTTTGCTGGTGCGAGCGCTCAAGCTGGGCCCTACAGAGCAACACATCCTGCTGCACGGCACCGAGCTCAGCCCCAACCAGCTCGACCTGCTGGACCAGCAGGTGAGCCAGGCCGATTTGCAGCGCATTCTGACCAATCTACTGGCGCTGGTGCCACAACCAGGCCTGGGTTTTCAGCTGGCTAGCCGATTGTCGCTGGCGGCACATGGGCCGTTGGGCCAGTTGTTGTCGGCTAGCCCTAATCTGCTAACAGCGTGGGATGCATTGCAGCGCTATCAATGGTTGCGACTGCCGCTGGTGAATGTGGAATGTCGGCAGCAGGGAGCGGACTTCGTGTTTGAGCTGAACGTGCCGGATGAGCTGGGTGACGTGGGCCTATTTCTGCTGCAGATCCTGGTGATCACCATTCAGCGCAGTGTCGAGCTGGTGCTGGGGCGCTCACTGCAAGAAGCGCGCATCGAATTTATTTTACCGACGCCGACTGACACGGCCGCGTATTCTCGCTATCTATCGGGCCAACTGCTTTTCAACTGCGCCGCCAATCGGATGATCGTGCCCATGGCGCTGATGCAATTGCCCAATCCCTATGGCGACTCCCGCTTGTGGCAACAGGCGCTGACGTTGTGCGAGCAACTGCAACCCGATCCGCCTGCCTCACCTGTTTCGCTGACAGAACAAGTGCGCCAGTTACTGCAACAGCAAAGTGGCAAGCTGTGGAGCCTGGAACAAATTGCCGCACATTTTCATCTATCGCCCCGCACCGTGATTCGCCGTTTGAAGACGGAAGGTGTGCGCTATCAACAGATTCTCGACCGCGAGCTGGAGCGCCAGGCCAAACTCTATCTGCGCACGCCGGGCCACACGGTGGAATCGGTGGCGGCGGCGCTAGGGTATCAGGATGCGTCGGCATTTCGGCGCGCGTTTCGTCGCTGGTGTGGAATGTCTCCGTCCGAGTGGCAGAAGGATGGATCGTTCTGAATTTTCATGTGGAAGGATTGCAGGAACGACGTTAGAGATTGAAAAAATGGGCGCGCTTCTGCGGGTTAGTGGATATTGTTAAAGCCCCGTTCGCAGCCGAAAGCGGTGCGATTCCAAGGTTAAAGAAGTAAAAGTGATTACATTGATTGCGTGGCATGGGGCTTGCTCCTGTTTGTACAGGGGCGTGGCGCTACCGCGTCGGCCTTATCTGAAGTTGATATGGTAGAACGAGGAAAGTGTCATGGAAGCAACTGTGCTGAAGACCCAAGATGCCATCAAGGAACTGAATGAGCTCATTGAGCTGGATTTCGATGCGATTGCAGCTTATGACAGCGCGATCAATCGCCTACAAAGCGCTGAATACAAACGTAAGCTGAAAGAGTTCAAGCAGGATCACCGCCGTCATGTTACAGAACTATCCAAATTTATCCGCAAGTTGGGTGGCGAGGCTGCTGATAGTGGCGACCTTAAAAAGATTCTGACTCAGGGTAAGGTGGTGATCGCCAATATCGTCGGTGATGACAAGACCATACTCAAGGCCATGAAGCTGAACGAGGATCAAACCAACCTGAAATATGAAAAGGCAGTCCAGGAGTTTGGTGCGTCGGAAGAGCTGGCCGCGCTGCTGGCAACCAATCTGGAAGATGAACGACGCCATCGCGAGTGGATTCTGTCGACGCTGCAAAGTGGTTAGCGGTAAAAAAAGTGGTTAACAGAAATTGCAATCCAGTGCCGACGGGTTGTTGTGAGTCGATGTGAATTTCGCTGTTGTTATGCGTGTTTTAACCTATGTTGTGATCTACGTCGGGCTTCGTCGCGTCGCCCGACGTTTTTTTCTATCTAATGCTGAATTCGGTCTGGTATTGAAAAAGAAAGCCGTCACTTTTGCCTCAGCGTAGCGTCCAGCATGGGTTTAAGCAGGCGACCGCTGTTCCCGATTTGCTGCCACAACAGACGCCAGTTTTCCGCTTTACGATGATGGCTCAGGCAGCGCAGGAAACGGGCCCGTTCCGCATCGTTTTCATGGGCCAGAATGGAAGCCCAAAGCGCATCTTCAACGTTGTAATGGCGTCCGGGTGCCAGGCAAACCGGCACGCAGTTCTCCAACGGAACGTTCAATTCATCCGCGGCGGCGATCGTTGCCTCGCGAATCGACTGGGCTTTAGGGCTGTCTGGCTGATCCAATCGATAGGGCGGTTGCCATTCGCGTACCGGGCGTAATAAATCAATGTGACTCAGCACCAGCAACAATGGTGGTGGGCGACGATGTTTCAGTTCTTTCTGCCAGCGCCGAATCTGATCGAGTTGCTCGCGCTCGCCGGCACGATCAGCCACATTCGCGGGGCTGACCAGCAAAATCAGGTCGGACTTGCCGACAGCATCTTTCAAGGCCTTGCTGCGCAACAGATCGGAATCGAATCCCGGTGAATCGAAGATCAGGGCTTCCGTATCGCCTTGCCGTTCCAGGCGAAAGGCATGCAGTTTGGTCGTGGTGTCAGGTAATACATCCGCCGCGGTTTTCAATTCGCCGAACAATGCGTTGATCAAACTGGACTTGCCGGCGTTGGTGCGCCCCAGCACCAGGATGCGCAGCGGTTCTTCCGCGAGCGCTGTCTGTTGCGCGGCTGCTTCCTGTAGCGCTTGTTTGGATTCGGCGGTGGCCGCGGTTGCTCGGATATTTTCATCCAGCAGCAGGTTGCCACTGTACAGGTCGATTGCGTAGTAACCCACCTTGCGCACGTATTCCTGCAGCAGCCAGGTTTGTACTTTATCCGAACCATAGCCGAAGATGCGGTTGCTGACTTCGCGGCGGAATTCGCGGAATATCGCGCCAGCAGGATCTACCATGGCGTGGCCGAAGCGATACAGTTTTTCGTAGCGATCCACGGTGTCTTTCCAGCGCTTGGCCCGCGTGATATCGCCCAGCGTGAGCTGATGGCTCAGCGGAATATTCTCCAGTACCAGTTGACGTAATTCGCGGCTGGCCCGCTCGATGATAAGCAGGGCGTGTGGCAGCGTCATTTCCAGCAGCGGTTGTTCCCGGCCCGGATGATAATGGCGTGCGACTTGGGTAATCGTGTCACGCCCGAGTTGCCACAAACGCGCGCCGTCGCTGAGTGGATAATTTTCAACGTTGACAGCGCTGGCAAACTTGTCGACTTGCTGCCAGGGAGAGTCCGCCTCCGCAGGCCAGTGGGGATTGGGTGTGGTGGCAGCTTGTTCCGGCAGGCGTTTCTCGCGCAGTTTAGCCAACGAGTGCAACGAAAATCCCAGCACGCCTGAAAGCAGTAGCGCTCCCAGCCAGTACAGTATGTTGCCTTCCTGCCACAGCCAGAGAATGCCCAGTACCGGCAGCGCCAGCAAAGGAAGCGCGGCAGAAATCAGCGCCAGTAAGCGCAGGATGCCGAATTGCCGCAGCAAGGAAAAATCACGGCGCATGATGTTGTTGCTCGTCCGACCGGATTGGCTCATCCGTCAGCGTTTGATGAGCAGCCACTTCACGTCCGCGCCGCAGTGCTTCGGTAAAAACCTGACGCAATTTTTGATCGTCCACGGTCTGGCCTTTGCGTTTGCGCGCCAGGTAGTAGCAGGCGGCTTTGCCCAACGCGAACGTCATGGCAGCGCTGCTGGTGGCACCCCATACCGCACCGGCGGTTTGTCCCCAGACGGGAATCAATTTCACGAGATTGCGCCCAGCCATCTGCAATCCGTAACCAACGCTGATGCCGGCACCCAGCAAGCCAAAAAACTCCGTCGTGTTGCGCTTGTCCCAGGGCATGGCGTAAAGCGATGCCAGCGTATGTAATAGTTTGAGCTGAATCGCGGGCACTCCCGCAATATCCACCACTGGCAACGCACCCATGCCAGCCGCTGCGAGGGAATAGCTGAGAATGTGCGGATGAGCCGCGCGACTATACGCATCCTGAATGGCGGGATCCGAATCGAGCAGAACACGCAGGCCAAATGCCGATGCTTCTTCGATGGCAAGCCACAGTGCTTCCAGTCCGTAACGGGAATCGGCGAAGCCGTCTTCTTCTTGAGTGAAATCCACCGCTACCCACCACACACCGGCTGTACCCGGTAAGCGCCCCAGACGATCCCGCTGTGATTGCAGTGCGCGCGACAAATCGTCAGCGGGCAGATCAGCAGAATTCTGGAAGGGATAAGGTTGTGGATGCTGCCAGTCAGGGCCATAACATTGATGCAGGCAGGTTTGCACGATCACCACCGGCCATTCCGGATGCCGTCTGCGCACGGCATGCAGTACATCCGTTACCGCTTGCTGGCCGGGATCAGAAACCCGCATTACCGCCACCACCAAATGCGCGTGTTCCTCACAATAGCGAATGTCTTCGGTAGGATCGTACGCCACTTCACCCAGACCTCGGGTGTCCAGAAAACGCACGACCGGCACATCGGCAGGAAAATCATAAAAGCGGGCAGTGCGCGTGCAGGGGCGGAAGCCGTTGCCAATTTCTGCGTCGGGGCTACCGGTGAGGGTGCGAATCAAAGAGGTTTTGCCAGATTGGGTTTTACCCAGCAGCCAGAGCACGGGCACCGCCTGCTGCTGACGTGCTTGGGCAATGGCGTCCTGCAGCAGCTGTTCGTCAATTTTTGGCTGAAGCAGCAGGTTTTTCAGACGGGTCAGAGGGTTGCGATCGCTCACGGCATTCCGGTTCTGGCTGTTCGATTAAAAACAGCATACCGGGTGACGGTGACAGCGTCCACCGC
>DATLII010000445.1:0-3335 GCA_035539495.1 Dongiaceae bacterium | reverse complement strand
ATGCTCAAGAAAGGTGAGGGAATCGAAGAATGATCTACAAAATCAGACCCGACCTGAATCACTTCCAGCAATTCACTCTGAACCAGGATGAAATCGAGGAAAAGCTGGGAGAAGACTGCCTGATTTTCTTGGACAGCCGACCCACGCATTATCTGGCGCAGTGGCAACCACTGAGTGTCGAATTCTTTGATGAATATCCTGGCGGCGACAGGGAAAAGCAAATCCCTGACATCATGCCGGATTTGCTGGGGAAACTCTTTGTAAGCACCCGTGCCCATCAAATACTGAAACCACTGTTGATAAAAGCCGGGGAATGGTTGCCCGTGCTGGTCGAAGGTAAGCCCGCCTATCTGTTCAATCCGCTGAGCCTGGCCGAGGATCGGCAAGCGGTGGACATCGGGAGCATCAGTCGCGACCAATGGGGAATGCTGCAAGGCATTTCGTTTTATGAAGACAAGCTGGTGGATGTTCCGTTGTTTCGCATCTCGGCAGACGACTATCGGCACATCTATTGCCAGGACGCGTTGAAGCAGGCCGTTGAGCAGGCAGGTTTGAAAGGTGCTGTGTTCAGTACTGATTTCAGAGACAGGCCATCGGAGTGACATGTGTCGGGGAAACAATCACTTTTGATGCCGCACTTGATATTCGCCAGCAAGCGCAATACTTCTTATCACTCGGCCCCTGCCGGTTGAAGCACTTCGGTGCGAGGATTGCTTCGGAGGGGGGGTTATTCCCCCTCACTCTCAAGCGACTCCGGCACATAGACACGGCGCAGGGGCAGCACACTTTATAGCGGGCCTCGGTGCTTTTTACCTGTACCTTGATAAGCGGCGTCTCGAAAACAGTTCGTCCTTAATGCGGCCGATATAAACCTGACGATCACGCTTGGAGGGATAAACCGCCTGCTCCATTCCTTCACAAGCCCACAGAACCGTGTCAACATTTATGGCAACAACATATCCTGTTCCAAGGACAATCCCGCCATGGAATCCAATCTTGCCGATATCGCGCACATCATTCAGCTGGCAGTTGCACCGGTCTTTCTGCTGACGGGTATTGGCGCGATCCTGGGCGTAATGACTAACCGGCTGGCCCGGGTGGTCGACCGTACCCGCATCCTGGAAGTGAGGATTCTGGAAGGTGACGACAATGCCGACGTATTACGCGACGAATTGAAGGCGTTGTTCCGGCGCGCCGTATTGGCCAGCCGCGCGATCACCCTGTGCACAGCCACCGCGTTGCTGATCTGCGCGGTGATCATTCTGCTGTTCGTGGGTGATATTGTCGGCGTCACCGTCAAGATTCCGGTGGTCACGCTGTTCGTGCTGGCGATGACAGCTTTCTTTATCGGACTGGTGTATTTCTTGCGCGAAATCATGCTGTCGAGTTCCAGCATCGAACAAAGTGCGCGCCGCGTACTGGAAAAACGGCGTTTGGTAGAACCTTAACGGCCGATCCTCAGCGGTCCGGGTCTATTGGTCAACCCGCATAATGCCTTTGCAAAATCTCCGCCGCCTGCAACACATGTTCCTGCATCATGTTGTCCGCGCGCTCGGCCTGCCCGTTCTTCATCGCGGTATAAATCACCTGATGATGATCCTGCGAACGCTGAAAATCCCGCGTGCTGTACCAGCGAAATGAACCATTGAACACGATCGGAATATTGCGCGCCTGCTTGGCAAACCGAATCAGCAAATCATTCTGCGTCGCCAACAGAATCGCCAGATGAAATGCCTTGTTCATCTCCCGCCACTGATCATACTGACCTTGTTGCAGTTGCGTGCTCTGCAGCAACGTCTCACCCCAAGCAATCGCGTGTTGCAATTGCGTGTCTGTGTCGGCAGACAAACCTCTCTCCGCCAGCAGCCGACACCCCAACCCTTCCAACACCGCACGCACGCGAAAAGCACTGACAATATCGTCCAGCGAAAAATGCCGCACGGTATAGCCGCGATTGGGCGCGTAATCCAACAATCCGTCCCGTGCCAACACACTTAACGCTTCACGAATGGGTGTGCGCGACACGCCCATGCGTTCAGCCAGCGCGATTTCCTGCAAGCGGGTGTTGGGAGGGAATTCACCCTGCAGGAGTTGCTCCCGCAGGGCTTCGGTGATGTTGAGGGAGCGGGTGGGCTGGGTGTTACTCAATTAACGCCCTACCAGTGAACGTGCGATGATTTCCTTCATGATTTCGGACGTGCCGCCGTAAATCCGCTGGATACGTGCATCGATGTACGCGCGGGCAATTTTGTATTCCATCATGTAGCCGTAACCACCGAACAACTGCACGCACTCATCCGCCACTTTGCCTTGCAGTTCGGTGGAAGACAATTTCGCCATCGACGCTTCCACGGTGCTGAGCTGGCCCAGTTCGTATTTGCGGGTGCACTGTTCGATGTAGGCTTTGTTCACGGCGATCTGGGTTTGCATTTCCGCCAGCTTGAAACGGGTGTTTTGCAGTTGCGCCACGGTGCCGTTAAATACTTTGCGTTCTTTGGTGTAATCGACGGTCCACTGCAACATGCCTTCGCACGCAGCAACCGCGCCGATGGCGAGGATCTGACGCTCGCGCGGCAGTTCATTCATCAGGTTGGCGAAGCCTTTGCCCAGGCCGCCGAGAATATCTTTTTCTTCAACCTTAACGCTGTCGTAAAACAGCTCGGACGTGTCGCCGGAATGTAGGCCCATTTTTTCCAGATTGCGGCCACGCTGGAAGCCTGGGGTTTTGCAATCGACGCAGAACAGCGTCATGCCTTTGGAGCCGGCGTTGGGATCGGTTTTGGTGGCGGTGACGATCACGTCGCAATGCTGGCCGTTGGTGATGAAAGTTTTCTGGCCATTGATGACGTATTGGTTGCCCTGTTTTACTGCGCTGGTGCGCATGGACTGCAGGTCGGAACCGGCGCCGGGTTCGGTCATGGCGATGGCGCCCACCGCTTCACCGCTTACCATTTTCGGCAGCCATTGCAGTTTCTGCTCTTCGCTACCCAGGTGCAGGATGTAGGGGGCAACGATGTCGGAATGCACCGACACGCTGGACATCAGGGCGCCGTAACCGGCCTTGCCCAGCTCTTCCACCACGATGGCCGACAGGCTGAAATCAGCGCCGTAACCGCCATAGGCTTCCGGCACGTCCACACACAGGTAGCCGTTTTCGCCCAGTTTGTTCCAGAGTTCGCGGGGGAAGATCTCGTTCTTTTCCCACTTCTCGTAGTGGGGTTCCACTTCGTTTTGCAGGAACTTGCGGAAGTTGTCGCGGAACAGTTCGCGGTCGGCGGCGCTGAGGGTGCTGGTGTCGGTGGCCATGGGGGATACTCCGGCTAAGGCAAAAATCG
>DATLII010000444.1:0-1964 GCA_035539495.1 Dongiaceae bacterium | reverse complement strand
AATCGGACTGGTGTGCAGCGCCAGGGCCGAGATCGTGGTTGTGGTAAACGCAGCCAACCCGATCGAAAGTTTCAGCCGGCGTGAGCTGGTGGACCTGTACATGGGGCGGACTCAACATTTTCCCGATGGCAGCCTGGTGCTGCGGCTGGATTTGCCGCCGGACTCCCAGGTGCGCAGCGATTTTTATCGCGGTCTAGTGAATAAAAGCGTCGCTGAGGTCAACGCCTATTGGGCCAAGCTGCTGTTCACAGGCCGCGCATCACCGCCCCAGGTGATGGATAACAGTCAGAACGTGCTGAAAGCAGTGCGTGAAAACAAAAATGCCGTGGGTTATGTCGACAGCAAGGATGTTGACGCCAGCGTGAAGGTCGTTGCCCGCGTCGATTAAAGCGCATGACTCTCCTGCCCTGCGGACTACCTGTTTCGGGGTGATCGAATCAGCCCCATCAGTGGGTTGATGTTGCCTGTTTCACACTGTTTCTGTTTGCTCCATAAACCCTTGTTCCGACAGCGGTGGCTGTTTCCTGGCCTGCTACACTCATTTGTAAGGAATGGGTGCGGGCTTAGTGCAGATTACGGGTCTTGGCCGTCGCCGTTCATGACCTGGGAGCCTTATGGCCTTTTTGCGGCGAATCAACAGGATTTTATTACCGCTGGTTTTGACCGCGCTGGCGTCTTTGGCGCATGCCGCCGACAACGATCTCTCCCAATACTTCCGCTTCAGTGGCTTTGCTTCCCTGGGTTTCACCAAGGGTGGCAACGACATTCTGGGATTCCGTCGTGAACTGGACCGCGAAGGTCTATACGACGGCGATTGGTCGTTCCTGGCGGAATCCTCGGTCGGGCTGCAAATGGACATTAACCCAACCGGCGAGTTCGGCGGCACGATCCAGTTACTGGCCCGGGACACCTTCGACGACAATTTAGAAGATTCTTTCAGTTGGGGCTTCCTGCGGTACCGTTTCCACCCGGACTGGACGGTGCGGGTTGGGCGTATCGGTGTCGACCAGTACATGTTGTCGGAATACCGCAATTTGAGCTTCTCCTACCTGTGGACCCGCCCGCCAGTGGAACTCTACACACTGGCTTCCTTCGACTACTTTGATGGATTTGATCTGGCCTGGACCAACTCGCTGGGCAGTGGCACGCTCACGACCAAGCTGCAGGCAGGGGAAATCAGCAATACCTTCAAAGTGCGTGGCAATGCACTGGATATCAAGCTATCGCCCATCGTAGGGCTCAGCCTGATTTGGGAGTCCGACCGTTGGCAGGCCCGGGTTAGCGCCGCGCGCCTGCGCTTCGACACACCAGACGACTATTTTCCCGGCACCAAGCCGCTGGCAGACGTGTTGCGCGAGCCAATGCTGGCGCTGGTCTGGCCCCAGGCCTCCTCGTACGCTGACGAATTCCTGCTTGATGATCCCTACCTGAACTATTTCACCATTGGTACCGCCTACGACAACGATTCCTGGCAGGTACAGTGGGAAGCCAACTATGTGGATTCCAATACGGCATTTTATCCGTCCATGCTGGACGGCTATCTGAGCGTGGGACGCCAGATCGGTGCGGTCACACCGTTTGTGTTAATGGCCTGGGCGGAAAGTCAGGAAGATCGCTTCGTTGTAGAGCCGCCGATGATGACTTCAAATCCGCAAATCGATGCAGGGCTGAACCTTCTGGCGGATGGATTGCAGGCCTCTCGTGACCTGGGACCGGTGGATCAGCATACCTTGTCGTTCGGGGTGCGCTGGGATGTTCGCTATGACATTGCATTGAAATTTCAGTGGGACCATACCTGGGTGAACGCTTATGGCGGAGGCCTATGGGAGCAAAAGGCGGTACCCACGGAAGATACAGAATTGAACACGTTCGCAATCAACTTGAACTGTATATTCTGATGACGCGGCTGCTGCATGGATTAACATTGCTGCTAGGAATCGCACTGGTGTGCAGCGCCAGGGCCG
>DATLII010000443.1:0-2391 GCA_035539495.1 Dongiaceae bacterium | reverse complement strand
CACCAGACACTTCTTGGATTCGTGCACGAATTCGATCGGGTCTTCGATGGTGAGGATGTGCTCGTACCGAGTTTCATTCACGAAGTCGATCATTGCCGCCAGCGTGGTGGATTTACCCGAGCCGGTTGGCCCGGTCACCAGGATCAGACCGCGCGGAAATTCACAGATATTGCGGAACACCTGGCCTTGTCCCAGATCTTCCATCGACAGTACCTTGGACGGAATCGTCCGGAATACCGCGCCAGCGCCCCGGTTCTGGTTGAACGCGTTAACCCGGAAGCGCGCCACGCCGGGTACTTCGAACGAAAAGTCGGTCTCAAGGAATTCTTCAAAATCCTTGCGCTGCTTGTCGTTCATGATGTCGTAGATCAGACCGTGGACCTGCTTGTGATCCATGGGTGGCAGGTTGATGCGGCGTACATCGCCGTCGACCCGGATCATCGGGGGTAAGCCAGAGGAAAGGTGTAAGTCGGACGCGCCGTTTTTTACGCCAAACGCCAGCAATTCGGTAATGTCCATGGGAAACCTTCCATCGAACGTCGGGAATGGGTCGGAATAGAATAGCTCGTCTTTCAAGCGTAGCAGACAAACGCCGCTCATCCGGCGCAGGGTCAACACCTAAACCGATTTTGTGATTAAATACCACACTTTTCAGCCCAATACCGTGTTTCTCTGTTACCGCCCTCAGGAGCGTTTCTCGTCCGCCATGGAAACCCTGGCTCAGCGTTTTCACCAAACCCGCCATCGCCTAGAGACCGCGGCAGCCCAGTATCGGCAGCCAGTGCCCACATTGCTGGCGGTGAGCAAAACTCACCCTGCCGAGGCCATACGGGAGCTGTTCAACCTGGGGCAGCGGTCGTTTGGGGAAAGCTACTGGCAGGAGGCTGAGGCCAAGCTGGCGCAGCTAAAGGATTTGCCGATCGACTGGCATTACATTGGCCCGCTGCAATCCAACAAGACCCGTCCCATTGCCGAGCATTTCGCCTGGGTGCATGGCGTGGATCGGGAGAAGATCGCCCGTCGTTTGGGTGAGCAGCGTCCCGCCGGCTTGCCGCCGCTGAACCTGTGCTTGCAGGTTAATCTGGATGATGAGGATTCCAAGGCCGGCGTGGCACCGCCGGAAGTGTTGCCCTTGGCGCTAGCCGTGCAGAATCTGCCGGGAGTGCGGTTGCGGGGGCTGATGTGCATTCCGGCGCCGCGGGATCGGCTCGATGAACAGCGGGTGCCGTTTCAGCGTCTGCGGGAATTGCGGGATCAACTGACGGCCGCGGGGATTGCGGGGCTGGATACACTGTCCATGGGCATGTCCGACGATCTGGAAGCCGCCGTGGCTGAGGGCAGCACGCTGGTGCGGATAGGTACCGCGATTTTTGGGGAGCGGGATTAGCCTCCGCACGTTTAAGGAAACTGAATCAATGACATCGACCGCGCGCATCTGGGTGCTGCTGTTCCTGGTAATCGCCTTTGGCTTTGCACTGCGTTCCTACAAAGCGCTGCAGATCGACAACTTCCCCCACGACGACCAGATCAGTTATCTGGCGGCAGCCGGTCAGCTGGATGATTACGTGCGCTTCATGCCGCAGGACGGCGAGTTGCGCATAGCACCGGCTTCCACCTGGCAGGCATTTACCCAGGCTCCTGCGAGTGAAAGCACACTGGATGCGGCGCGCACTATCAGCCAGTCATTGCTGGAGCAGGACATCCACCCTCCCCTGTATTTTATCTGGCTGCGCGGTGTGGTCAGCCTGCTGCCGGACATCACGCTGATCACCGGCTGGATCAGCAACCTGCTGTTCTTCTTTGCGTCGGCCCTGTTGCTGTTTTTGATCGCGCGCCGTTTGTTGCGTAACCGGGCCGCAGCGGTGATTGCCACCGGCGTCTGGTGCTGCGGCGTGGCGGCAATCGAAACCAGTCTTGTGGCCCGTCATTATGAAATTCTGACCTTCTTTACTCTGGCCAGTACGGCGTATCTGTTATGGCTGCTGGACACGAATCGGTTCGGACTTTTCACGCTGCTGGGTTATGGCGTGCTGGCATGCCTGGGTTTTCTGGCCAACTACCAGTTCCTTTATCACCTGGGTGCGTTGTCACTGGTGATTTTGCTGGCGGAATACCGGCGTCCGCTGCGGGTGTTGGCGTTTGCCCTGGTGACATTGGCAGCACTGGGATTGGCGCTTTACTTGTATCCTGCATTGCTAAAACAATCGGCCGAAGTGGCGGGCTGGTCGCCACCGGCAACGTCAGATGACGTCCTGTTCCGCATCAAGAACACGTTGGAAGAAGTGCTGAAATTCTGCGTCATGGGATCGCTGGCGTTGATCTACGTCGCGGTGCGTCGACGTGATCTGTTGCGTCAGCCGGATCGGCGCTTGTGGGTGCTGCTCGGTATCA
>DATLII010000442.1:0-7246 GCA_035539495.1 Dongiaceae bacterium | reverse complement strand
GACTTTTTTCGTCAAAACATCAATTTTAAATTTGTACAAAAAATTCGATTTCGTTTCCTGGCTTATGTTGTCGTGATTGGCAATCTTAAGATGTGGACAGGTTGATAGTATGTCGAAAAAAAGGACGCGCTAGAGTCATACGAAAACTCCTTTGGATGCGAACGTTGTATCCATGTTACTGGGGAAATGGTACGTCCGGCCAAATAAAAGTAAGGGGCGTAACCATGTGTTTTCGTCGGATCGCATTTGTTATACAGACTTCAATCGTCACACTTTTCTTGTTGAGCCATTCTTTTTTTGCATTGGCAGAGTCCTCGCCCGCCACTTATCCGGCCGATCCTTTTGCTTGGAACTATGAACCAATCCCTGCGACGGAAATCGGCACTGCGCCTGGTCAGGTGCAAATGACCGCATTAGCTGCTTTGGTCTCCGGCAAAAATAGTGAGGATAACTTCTATTCTGCTGGCAAGCTCGGGACCGAGTATATCTTGAATGAATACGGTGGCGTACGGTTTACGATTTTTCAGGACCTTTTTGAAACAGATGGTCACACACTGGAACATAAATTTACTTCACTCCGCGTCGGCCCCGCCTTTCATCTGTTGCCTTATCGAAAAGTGGACGTGGGTACCTATATCGAAGGCGGGCTATTGATCGTCGATGCAGTGGATGGGGAAACCGGCTCCAAAGCGCCCGAAGCCGTTTTGGGTGGATTCATTTCCTTTCATGTCAACACTGCCTTTTTCGTTCGCGCTGAGCTGGAAAGGGCCTGGTCCAATGCGGAAGTCGATAACGTTCTCTCCGCACAACATCGCTCAGCTGCTTTGCTGGGCTTTGGCTTCGCCTTCTGAGGGCTACCGCAATGACCACCAAACCTCGCATCCTGGTCATTGGCGCCGGCCCAGCCGGGCTAGGCGCTGCCGCCAGACTTCTGGAAAAATCAGGTGATTCAATACAGGTCCGTGTAATGCACATGGGCCATCAATTGGGTGGTAAGGCCGCTGGATTTCGCCGTGCGACAGGGCGCGAATACGAACATGGCTGGCACATGATCGTCGGCTTTTACCAGAATATGATGGGGCTGATGCGGCGCGCGGGGATTGATTTGGATGCGACCCTGCTGAGCATGGGCGGCAAGGCCCACATGTACAATGTGCGGGAAAAGAGTCTGTATACGCTCGGCGGTGACAGTGTATTTGATGTGGCAGAGCAATTTCTGGCGCTGCCTATGCTCGGCCCGTTGGAACGTCTCAATTTCAATCGAGTGATGAGCGAAGCCTATCTGCTCACTTTCCGCGACGTGGAAGATATCAAACGCTATGACAACCAGTGCTTTACATCCTGGTGTATCGAGCGGGGGATGCGGCCTCACGTTGCCCGCAATCTACCGATGTTGCGTTTTTTCCGCGAAGCCTATTTTAATTATCCCGGTGAAATCAGCGCCTACCATCTGCTGCAAAGTTTTCGCTTGATGGGTGGTTTTACGATGAAGAATTCCACCCAGTACGTATTGCCTGGGGATTACACGAGTACTGTCTGGAACCCCATTGGCGACTATATACAGCGTTTGGGCGGCGAATTCACGCCTTATACCAAAGCCCTGAACTGGCGTTACAGTGGATTGCGCATTACGGGTGTAGAAACAGCCCAGCCTGATCCAGCGGGACATGCGCATGGTCATGGCAGCTGGGGACAAGGCGCTATTCCAATCAAGGAAGAAACGCGCCAGATTTACGCGGATTTTGACTATGTGATTTCCACGATTCCCAACGCTGTATTCTGCAAGATGAACAAGGACGACGACCGTTGGTGGAATTCAAGCTACTTCAGCCGGGTCCGCAATCTGCGTAGTGCATCGACGGTTTCCATGACAGTACTGACGAAAAATCCGGTTTGCCCGTATCCGGGCCCGGTATTTGGGCTGCCTGCGCCGCTTGGCATCTGTACCAATATGAAACCTTACTGGACCAAGTACCGCGATGCACTGGAAATTGGATCGGTGCTGTCCTTTGTCGGTCAGGAGAGGGGCTTTGAGACCTGGACGGACCAGCAGATCATCGACTTTACGCTTGATAATTTCTCCGGCATAAAAGGATTCGGAGACATTCGCGCCGCCGGCATTCTGGATATCGAACTTCACCGCAATGTGTCAGATCATGCTCGATTGTTTGACTGCGAACCGGGTGTTCAGCAATTTCGGCCGGGCAGCCGCACACCCTTCCAGAATCTGTTTTTAGCAGGAGATTGGGTGCGCAATGCGGTGGATGTGGTATGCATGGAAGGCGCAATTACATCCGGTCAGGAGGCAGCGGATATGCTATTGGAACAGCTGCGGAAAGATATAAAGCCCGAGCACAGCGTCGCAAACCATTTGACGAGAGGTTTGGCTTGATGACCATGCGCGATGACCCGTTCAGTCCAGAGTCCGATCCTGATTTTGTATTTTATCCCAACCGCAAGGACAACATCGCGATAGTTCCAAACGACTGTCAATGTGGAGCAACTGCTTCTTCCTTCACACGCCGTCAGATGCTGTTAGGGATTAGTGCGCTATCCATAATCCCCGCCATGGTCCCCGCAAACTCGGTTGCCAGTTCATTCATTCCTTGCGTTCAGGACACTCAACGGGTGAAACCCTGCCGCCACAAATTCTGTCGTCATTATTGCGGGGAAGGGGATTACTACGGTCGCTGAGTGAGGCTGCATATCCAGGAGAATGCAGGGCGGGCTGCGTCAGAACCGATAGAATCCGGTAATGATGGCGTCATCTAGAACGTCGATGAATCTGACTTCCATCGCATACATTTCGTCATTTCCGGTCAGCAAACCTCAAAGAAACAGCAACTCTCTCGGGCGTTGACTTAAATCATGTTATGCCGTGATTTTTTTCGAATCGTGTTGGTAACCAAAAAAACTCCTTTGATTTAAAAGTATTTTTTCCCGGTGGCTGCGACTCTTTTCCCTTGTAATTTAAAGGCCATAAACAGCTGCTTCGCTTAAAACTCCACCAGAAACTCGCATTTCAGCGCCCCTCACGGATCAGCATGACTGGTCAATGTTTGACACGACTTTCGACTTTGCTTAGCTTCGACGAACCATCGCTTTCAGAATGTTTATGAGTTCGTTTTACACCTACTCATGTGGCTACTCTGTGGGTTGAATGAGTGTTGCAGTTCGACTGTCGACAAGAAAAAGTAGTTGGCCTGTCTCAAGCAGGCTGTAAAAGAGCTGGAATTTCTGTTGTCTTGAATCGAATTCTGCTCAGTGCCTGCGCTGACGTGAGAAAGCACAGAGCTCTGGACTAAGGCCCGTGCAAACATGGTGTGCGAAGGATTGTTGCGGACGCTGAAAACGTTGTCATGCGTACCGAGGGGAATCTGCTTCTGGCTTCTGATATGCAGCGGCGCGGCCGTTGCTGAGCAAAACCCATTTATCGATCCCGAGGACGGCGCTGTCGATCTCAGTAGCTGGTTGCTCGACCGCAAGGGATTCCTGCCTGTTCCCATCATCATTACTGAACCTGCTGTCAGCTATGGTGGCGGTCTGGCATTGATGTTCATCAACGAAAGTATTGGTGATGCCGTTGCCAGTGGCCGTGAGACAGGCCATATCGTTCCACCGGATATTTATGGAGCCGCAGCCTTCGGCACGGAAAACGGCACCAAGGGTGCTGCTGCCGGTGGCATGGTGAATTTTCTGGACGACCGCTATCGCTGGCGCGGCGGAGTTGCGCATATCGATGCCAATCTGGATTTTTACGGCAAGGGTCAGGTGCTGGGCAGCGAAGATGCTCATATCGGTTACAACCTGGAAGGCTTTGCATCGCAACAGGAAGGCATGTGGCGAATCGGCGACTCCAATACCTGGCTGGTTGGACGCTGGGTTTACCTGGATTTCGATAGCACGTTCGATTTACCGGAAAGCCTGACGCGCTTGTCCGATTCAGAACTACAATCCCGCAGTTCCGGCTTGGGTTTTTCAGTTGAAACTGATGCCCGCGACAATATCTTCACGCCCAACCGAGGCTGGACTGGCAGCATTGATGCGACGTTCTATGACCCGGATTGGGGCAGCGATGAGCGTTTTTCTGCTTACCGTGCCCACATTTTTGCGTACTACCCACTGACACCCGACTGGATTTTCGGAGGGCGCCTGGATAGTCGCCTGGTTGACGGCGATGCGCCATTCTATCAACTTCCCTTCATTGATTTACGTGGTGTTCCCGCAGCACGCTATCAAGATGAAAAAACTGGCATCGCCGAAACCGAAGTGCGTTGGAATGCCACCCAACGTTGGGCACTAGTGGGATTTGTTGGCGCAGGCAGGGCGTGGGGAAGTGTGGACGATTTTTCCGAAGCGGAATCCATCATCAACAAAGGCGGCGGATTTCGCTATCTGATTGCCCGTGCCCTTGGTTTGTACGTAGGCCTGGATTATGCACGCGGCGGCGAAGATGAAGCGTTTTACATTCAGGTCGGAAACGGCTGGCGTTGAATTGGGCTTAACATGACGTTCACAGCTTTCGGTAAACATTGATTCACCGTGTCCGTTAGCATTACTGATGCCAATGGGAAGCAGTAAGTAGTTCACCTGTAGTTCTGCGCAGTCGACAACGCCGGCATAAGGATCGTCTGTCGTTGCTCGTATCTTTCTTGTGACGATCCGTCTGAGGGAGAACTTTGCCATGGAAAACGCATCTCTACCTGTCCGTTCCATTTTCTTGAGCAGCCTTTTGTCTTTTTTGCTGGTGCCAACAGCGCAGGCTTTTGATGCCAGCCAGCGCGCAGAAACCTGGGAAGGGTACATTCGTTTCGACTATTTACTCGGGCAGAACATCGATGCCTACGGCACCAAAGCCGAGACGGAGGATGCTTTGGGCTTTGGGTTCGGAGTGGGTTACAACCTGGATGGCCACTGGGCTTTTGATGGCCGCCTGCATTGGGCCAACATTGATTACGACGCGCAAGTCGAACCGGCCGCGGGTAACATTTTGGGTCCGTACACGGCAGAAGCAGAACTGGCTGCCACCACGCTGAATTTCAACGCCACTTATTATGCGGTGGACGAAATTCTCACACCTTTCATCAGCGCTGGTATCGGCTTTACCTATATTGATACCACTATTCCCGGCGGGCCAGCCGTTCCTGTGTGCTGGTACGACCCCTGGTGGGGCTATTACTGCGGCGCAGCAGTGCCGACGCAGGATGAAACCGAGCTCAGCTACAACCTCGCACTGGGATTGCGTTGGGACATCAGCCGCTACTATTTCGCCCGCTTGCAAGCCACCAACCAATGGGTCGATGTGGAAGGCGATGCCGATACTCCCTACATCACCGCAGTGGGATTTGATCTGGGCATTCGTTTCTGAAAGAACAGCGCATAAGTGCGGGATGACATCCTGAATCGTCAGGTACAGCGCTAAAGGCTGGGGCTGGTAAGTGGCAGCGATCATGCCACCTCCATAAACGCATTGGAGGTGGCCGTCAAAACTCAACCCGCCAGCGCATATGCCTATGTCCTGTTTATGGCTTTGGAGAACACGACGCTGAAACAGCAAAGTTCCGATGACCCTGTTTTGCACCAATAAGGGGCTTGGCCGGATCCTGGTTGACGCGCTGGCCAGAGTATCCGATATTGGTTTTTGGCTAGCTAAGCACCAGAACCAATAACAAGATAAGGAACGCATCATGGCCATTCAGTACTCTTTACTCGACGTATTCGCAGACGTACCTTTTCAAGGCACTCAGGTGCCGGTCGTCGTCAGCGAAAAGGAGATTGCTGACAAGGACAAGCTGCTAATTGCCAGCGAATTTCAACAGTCCGAAACCGTTTTTTTGGAAACATCAAAGAAAGATTTTCCCGTCAGCGTTTACACAGACAGTAAACAAACCATCTTCGGCGCGCACACCATCCTGGCCGCTTCCTATATTGCGCACGAGCTGGGATTGACCAAAGATGAGGGCACTTACACCTCTTTCGAAATCGTGCAGAACAACCAAACTATCAAATCCTTCATCGACAAAACATCGGGCGGTATCGGCTCGATCCAGTTTGCACGCACGCTGTCCCCGGCCATAGATCGTTTTACACCATCGCTGAGCCGTATTGCCAAAGCACTCAATACGGAAGAAAAGCACATTTCTTACAGCAAATATCGCCCCATGGTCGTCAGTGTCGACAACCCGACGTTGATTATTCCCTTCACACGAGCAGAACACGTACTGGCCGCCCGGCTCAACGTGGATCTATGGCCTGAATTAATGTCCGAAATTTACGCCGCCGACATTTTTCTGTTCGCGCCGAAATCGCAAAGCGAGAGCGAGAATTTCCACGGTCGCATCATGAACCCGGAAGTGGCCAATAGCGTTTTCCCGCCCATTGGCAATGTGATGCCAGAGTTTATCGCCTATTTGTCTGAGCAAAACGAAACAGCAGAGGGTACTCACACGTTCAGCATCGATCGCGGCAGTGAACGTACACGGAGAAGCGTGCTGCGCGTCGAATTCGACAAACGCCAAGGTAAGAGAACGCAATGCCGCATCGGCGGCCGGGTAGTGAAAATGGGAGTGGGTAGCCTGTTCTTTCCCTGACAAAAGAGCCCCGGAAAACGGGGCTCTTTAATTGGAACCGAGCATTCAATGTATTGAATCTCCGGCGCCCAGCTCAGCCAGGGCTTGACGTACCACCGGTAGGACTGCGCATAATATATGAAACACACAAGTTCATATATTGCCTGCCTGTTGGCCTGATCAGGTGGTGGCGTCAAGGTTGATAAAGGTTGAGAACATGAATGCGCTGAAAATACTTCTGGTTGTGCTTTGGGTTCTACTAACAGGGATTACGATCTATGCCATTCAGACGTTGGGCAGCGAAGCGGGGATGGTATTTCTCAGCGATTTTCTTCATCCGTGGCGCGCCCAATTCAATACTGACTTTGTTATACACCTGCTGTTGTTCGTCGTTTGGGTGGTTTGGCGAGAAGAATCCAAGGCCGTGGGTATTGTGTCAGCTGCACTCTGTCTGTTGGGTGGTTTGTTCACCCTTTTGTATCTGTTATTTGCTGTGTATCGCGCCGATGGTGAACCGAAAAAGCTATTGCTAGGAGTGCATGCAAAAGCCTGAGCAGAGATTAGTGACTGGCTATGCTCTTGGTGTTTTCTGTAACAATCTCTAGAACGGTGCGGGAGAATTCACTGATCAGATTCGACATTGACAGCTGAAACGGACAGATCATAAAGACATCGAG
>DATLII010000441.1:0-7650 GCA_035539495.1 Dongiaceae bacterium | reverse complement strand
ACCCAGCACCTTGCCGGCGATCATCGAGATCAGCACGCCGTTCTGACGCTTGGTAACCTCGCCTTCCTTCAGCGCACCATAATGGGAGAAGGTGGAGTTCATGATGCCAGAACCGGAGGTCATGGTCAGGAACTCGGAACGGAAGCCGATCAAACCACGCGACGGCGCGATGAAATCCATCCGCACGCGGCCTTTGCCATCGGGCACCATGTCGGTCATCTCGGCCTTGCGCAGACCCAGCTGTTCCATGACGAAGCCCTGGTGGTTTTCCTCGATGTCGATCATCAGGTTTTCATACGGCTCCTGCTTCTCGCCGTCGACTTCCTTCACGATCACTTCGGGCGAACCCACGGCCAGTTCGTAGCCTTCGCGACGCATGTTTTCGATCAATACCGACAGGTGCAGTTCGCCCCGGCCGGAAACGCGGAAACGATCCGGGCTTTCGGTGTCTTCCACCCGCAGCGCCACGTTGTGAATCAGTTCTTTTTCCAGGCGGTCGCGAATATTGCGCGAGGTGACGTATTTGCCTTCCTTGCCCGCGAACGGTGAAGTGTTGACCTGGAAAATCATGCTCACTGTAGGCTCGTCCACCGACAGCGGCGCCAACGCTTCAACCTTGTCTGGATGGCACACAGTGTCGGAAATATTCAGGCCGTCGATACCGGTGATACAAACGATGTTGCCGGCTTCGGCCTCGTCGATATCCACCCGCTCCAGACCCATGTGACCCATGATTTTCAGGATCTTGCCGCTGCGGATATTGCCTTCACGATCCACCACTTTGACCTGAGCACCGGCCTTGATCTTGCCGCGCTTGACGCGACCGATACCGATAACGCCCAAATAGTTGGAGTAGTCCAAAGAGGAGATCTGCATCTGGAACGGGCCGTCGGAATCCACCTGCGGCGGCGACACTTTATCAATGACGGTTTGAAACAGCGGCGTCATGTCGTCAGCCAGCTTGTCCGGCTCGGGGCCAGCCACGCCATTCAGCGCAGATGCGTAAATAATGGGGAAGTCGAGCTGTTTTTCGGTAGCGCCCAGACGGTCGAACAGATCGAACACCTGATCCACCACCCAGTGCGGACGCGCGCCTGGGCGGTCCACCTTGTTAATTACCACGATCGGGTTCAGGCCCTGGGCGAACGCTTTCTTGGTCACGAAACGAGTCTGCGGCATCGGGCCATCTTGGGCATCAACCAGCAGCAATACGCAATCCACCATCGACAGAACGCGCTCAACTTCGCCACCGAAATCCGCGTGTCCCGGGGTGTCGACGATGTTGATATGGTAGCCATTCCAACTGATCGCGGTGTTCTTGGCCAGAATGGTAATGCCGCGTTCTTTTTCCAGATCGTTGGAATCCATCACCCGCTCACCTTCATCCTTGCGGCCGAGGGTGCCGGATTGTTGCAGCAGTTTATCGACCAGGGTGGTTTTCCCATGGTCAACGTGCGCGATGATGGCGATATTACGAATCTTCTCGATCACAAACCTACAGCCTCTGCCTGGATGGGGGAAATCGGGCGGCGAGTATACCCGATTCCCCTGACAACTGCTCAGGCTCGTTTACACTTTCGCCACAGGAAAGCGGGAAAATCCGGTATAATGCCCGCCCTTTGCAACACACCCAGATTAGACTACCTATTCATTATGGCTATACAACGACGCGCAATTGCCCTGATTTCTGGCGGTTTGGACTCCATGCTGGCGGTCCGTGTGATCCAGGAACAGGGTGTCCTGGTGGAAGGCGTGAACTTCTTCACTGGCTTCTGCGTCGAGGGTCACACCCACGCAATTCGCAAGAAAGACCAGCAAAAACAGAAGCGTAATAACGCACTCTGGGTGGCTGAGCAGCTCGGCATCAAGCTGCACATCGAAGACATTTCCGAAGAATACAAAGACATCGTACTGAATCCCCAGCACGGTTACGGTGCACACCTGAATCCCTGCCTGGACTGCAAAATTTTCATGGTGGGCAAAGCCAACGCCATGCTGAACAAAGCTCGCCAGATCGCGGAAGAAAAAGGCTTTGATTTCATTATTACCGGCGAAGTGATCGGCCAGCGCCCCAAATCCCAGCGCAAAGAAACCATGCCGCTGATTGCGCGCGAATCCGGCGCCGATGACCGTTTGGTACGCCCCCTCTGCGCCAAGCTGTTGCCCGCGACTCTGCCGGAACGGGAAGGCTGGCTGGACCGGGAAAAACTCTATGATTTCAATGGTCGCAACCGCAAGCCGCAGATGGCCTTGGCAGAAAAGTTCGGCTTGTTGGATTACGCCCAACCTGCCGGCGGCTGCTGCTTCCTGACCGACGAAAATTATTCCCGCAAACTGGCAGACCTGTGGCAATCCCAAGGCCGCAAGGATTACGAGCTGGACGACATCATGCTACTGAAAGTGGGCCGCCATATCCGCCCGGCGCCTCATTACAAGCTGATCGTCAGCCGTGAAGAAGGCGAAAACAATTTCATGTCCGGCTACAAGAAGCAGTTTCACTCCGTACGCTTTATTAGCCACGGCGGTCCATTGACTCTGGTGGATGGCAGCCCCTCCGACGATGAACTGCTATACGCCGCCCGCATTGCGGCCCGCTTCAGCCAGGGCCGCGACGCCGAATCCGTGCAGGTGGAGATTCAAAACAAGAGCGGTGTGGGCAAGGTAATAGACATTACGCCCGTGCATGCCGACGATATCGCTCCCTCCTGGTACGTTTGAGGGGTATCTGACATGGCGGAATCCAATCTCGATACCCGCGGCCTGCTGTGCCCCATGCCGGTGATCAAAACCCAGAATGCCATCCGCAAACTGCAACCCGGGGATGTGCTGACCGTGCTGGCCAGCGACCCCGGCGTGCTGCACGACATCCCTGCCTGGTGTCGTATCAACGGCCACAAGGTCTTGAATCAGCAGCAACAAGACCGCGAAATCCAGATCCAGATCGAGGTCTGCGATAGCTGACCGCCCCGCTTTGGCGCATTTAAATTCCATTTTGGTGCAAACACATAAATAATCGCACCAAAAAAGAGCAAGTACACAAACCAACCAAAACAAATCTAGGCAACAGCGGTCCCTGCTATCGTTTCCCAACCCGCCGTCCAGGGCGTTTAACCCCTCGAATTTCGTGGCCCCAATACCATCTGGAAAAAAACCTCGGACGAATTTCGCCACCCCCTTTCAACTCAAAATCCAATGGCATATTCTTTGCCTCCTTGTGAGGCAAGACCGAACCATCCACCTTCTAAAGCAGGTATGATTGGCCGTCTTGTGACTGACCTGGGTTGCCAGTCAATCACTGTCGATCGACCGTCCCGCAAGCCGGTATCAGCTGTCGAATCCCCGGGGGCACCGCCAGCAGCGTCACGTTCGTCTGGTCTTACCCGAATATTTTTAAATCCCATTGGAGGAAGCATCCGAATGTCTTCGAAGACCCTTTCACTCGTCAAAGAAAATAATGTCCGCTGGATCGACCTGCGCTTTACCGATACCCGCGGCAAAGAACAACACGTGACTTACCCGGCTTCCACTGTCGATGCAGACACCTTCGTTAACGGCAAGATGTTCGACGGTTCCTCCATCTCCGGCTGGAAAGGCATCAACGAATCCGACATGATCCTGCTGCCGGACGACAGCTCCGCCGTACTGGATCCGTTCGCTGACGAGGCAATGGTTATCTTGCGCTGTAACATCGTTGAGCCTGCCACTATGCAAGGCTACGACCGTGACCCGCGCTCCATCGGCAAACGCGCCGAGGAATACCTGAAGTCCACCGGTATCGGCGACAAGGCCCTGTTCGGTCCCGAACCCGAATTCTTCATCTTCGACTCCATCAAGTGGAAGATCGACATGCACACTGCGATGCATGAAATCTTCTCCGAAGAAGCTGCTTGGGTAACTCACGAAGATTTCGACCGTGGTAACACTGGTCACCGTCCGCGCGTAAAAGGCGGCTACTTCCCCGTTCCCCCGGTTGACTCCCTGCACGACCTGCGCGCTGCCATGTGCGCCGCGATGGAGCAAATGGGTCTGGTTCTGGAAGTACACCACCACGAAGTGGCAACTGCCGGCCAGTGCGAAATCGGCGTTGGCGCCAACACCCTGGTGAAGAAAGCGGACGAAGTACAGATCCTGAAGTACTGCGTACACAACGTTGCCCACGCTTACGGCAAAACCGCTACTTTCATGCCTAAGCCGATCGTTGGTGATAACGGTTCCGGTATGCACGTTCACCAGTCCATCTCCAAAGATGGCGTGAACATCTTCGCTGGCGACGCCTACGCAGGCCTGTCCAAAGAAGCGCTGTACTACATCGGCGGTATCATCAAGCACGCCCGTGTCCTCAACGCCTTCACCAACCCCGGCACCAACTCCTACAAGCGTCTGGTTCCTGGCTTCGAAGCACCGGTAATGCTGGCGTACTCCGCCCGTAACCGTTCTGCTTCCATCCGGATTCCGTGGGTTACTTCCGCTAAAGCCCGTCGTATCGAAGCTCGCTTCCCTGACCCGATCTGTAACCCGTACCTGGGCTTCTCCGCCATGCTGATGGCGGGTCTGGACGGTATCAAGAACAAGATCCATCCTGGCGATGCAGCCGACAAGGATCTGTACGATCTGGAGCCGGAAGAAGCAGCCAAGATCCCCACCGTCTGCTCCTCGCTGGAACAGGCGCTGGACTACCTGGAGCGCGACGGCGACTTCCTGCTGGAAGGCGGCGTGTTCTCGGAAGACACAATCAAGGCGTACGTAGAACTGAAGCGTGGCGAAGTGGAGCGTCTGAACATGACCACTCACCCGATCGAGTTCGACATGTACTACTCCTGCTAATACCAGGAATCAGAACGCCAGCGGGGCCTGTCATGGGCCCCACATTGATGCAAATCTGTGGCGATCTGCAAAAAAGCTCCCATTGTTGGGAGCTTTTTTTGTGCCCGCCATCCCTGGCGGCCACCCTTTGGGCCATCGCTGGTGCGACGTCAACAATCGTTCCCGACGATTTTTTTGTATGGGCGGCCGAAAATGGTTTTAAATGAATGCAGCCCAAACACAAAAACAACGGGAGACCGTCATGGCGCGCATCATTCTGGCACTGCTTGCACTGCTAATCGGAGCGCAGGTAACGTTGGCCGAAACCGTCTACATGTATGTGGACGAGAACGGCAATAAGGTTTTCACCGACGAACCCCGCAAGGGCGCTGAAGAGCTGGACGTGAAGCCGATTCCTACCGTACCGGCCCTGCCCACTCAGGCTCCTCAAAAACAGCCCCCCAAAGCCGGCCCCTTCCGCTACAACGAGATTGTGATCGTTACCCCGGCGGACCAGCATAACTTCATCAACGAATCGGCCCCTATCGTGATTCAGGCTGCGGTATCCCCCAATCTCCGCACCGAGGACAAGGTGCAGCTGCTGTTGAATGGCAGCCCCCACGGCGCACCCATCTCATCAACCTCGTTCACGCTGGAGAATCTGGAACGGGGGGAATACAAAACCCAGGTTCGTATCCTGGATAAGGATGGCAAGGAATTGGGCATCAGCGACACCGTGACCTTCCAGGTAAAACGCTTCTCGAAGAATCTGCCGGGCCAGCAGCCGCCGCCCAAACCCAAGCCTAAAGCGAGCAACTAGACGCCACTCAAATTACAAGGCACTTTTTTGGTGCATTGTTTTTATCCCCTGAACTAAAATCGCCTGTGTTGGCCGGCCCGGATACCCGAAACAGGGCAACCGGAACCGGCCCGCCCCAACTCGACGCGCAGGCGCATCAAAGCACCGTTCCTTCCGCTTTTTCCACCGCTTGGCCCCCGTTGCCAGCCGCGGCGTCGACCCGCGCAGAAGCCGCTCTTAAAGCCCAGCAGTACATGCTGGTTTGGTTTTTGCATTCAGCATGTTAACCCGCGCGGAAACAGCCTACCCGGCATTACTGCGGATAACCCGATTCAGTACCGGATTCAATGAATTACGATCTTCCGAAAAGCTTGCTCGACAACCTCACCACGGCGGTGCTGCTGCTGGATGAGAACCTGCGGGTCCGCTACCTGAATCCCGCTGCCGAGCACCTGCTGGCGGCCAGCCTGTCGCAATTGGTGGGTACTCCCATCCGCCAGTTGATCAGCGAAAACGATCCCAATGCCCATGCCGACATGGAGACCTCTCTGGCGGAACTGCATCCGTTCACCAAGCGGGAAGCCCAGTTGTATGTGGCGAACAATACCCAGCCCGCCACCGTGGACTACACCATTACCCCACTGGTGGAGCCGGGTTACCCTCGCAGCCTGCTGATGGAGATCCGGCCGCTGGACCGCCTGATGCGGATCAGCCGCGAGGACGGCATCATCAACGCCCACCAAGCCACCCGGGCCCTGGTACGGGGCGTGGCGCATGAAGTGAAGAATCCCCTGGGCGGCATTCGTGGTGCGGCCCAGTTGCTGGCGCGCGAGCTGCCGGACGAATCCCTGCGCGAATACACCGACATCATCATCGATGAGGTGGACCGGCTGCGGAATCTGGTGGACCGGATGTTGGGCCCGCGCAAGCTGCCCAAACCCACCCAGGTGAATATCCACGAAATTCTGGAGCGGGTGCGCTCAGTGCTGCTGGCGGAAGGCGGCGACGAGATTGCCCTGGAACGGGATTACGACCCCAGCCTGCCGGAACTGTACGGCGACAAGGATCAGCTGATCCAGGCGATCCTGAACGTTGTGCGCAATGCCCGTCAGGCGCTACGTGAACATGCAGCTCAGCAAGAGCCCAAGATCATTGTCCGCACCCGGGCGCTACGTCAGTTCACCATCGGCCACGTGCGGCACCGCCTGATTCTACTGGTTGAAGTTGAAGACAACGGCCCCGGCGTGGACAAGGAATTGCAAGAGACCATGTTCTACCCCATGGTCAGCGGCCGTGCCAACGGTACCGGATTGGGCCTTTCCATTTCGCAATCGATCGTGAACCAGCACCACGGCCTGATCGAATGCGACAGCCAACCGGGCAAAACCATTTTCAGATTATTGCTGCCGCTGGAGAAACCAGAAGGCACGTCACACATTGGAGTATAAGAATATGCAAGGGCACGAATCGGTCTGGATCATCGATGACGACAAATCCATTCGTTGGGTGCTGGAAAAAGCGCTCAACCAGGAAGGCATCAACACGTCGTCCTTTGAAACCGGGGATTCTGCGCTGAATAAACTGCGCAACACCCAGCCCGATGTGATCATCACCGACATCCGCATGCCGGGCACCGACGGTTTGGGTTTACTGGCGCATATTCGCGATCATCATCCGGATTTGCCGGTGATCATCATGACCGCGCACTCGGATCTGGACAGTGCGGTGCAATCGTATCAGGGCGGCGCGTTTGAATACCTGCCCAAGCCATTTGATCTGGACGATGCCGTGTCGCTGGTGAAGCGCGCGGTGAATCACAGCCACGAGCAGAAGGCCAGCACCGTCGAGCCGCCGATCACCAGCAGCACCGACATCATCGGCGAAGCGCCGGCGATGCAGGAAGTGTTTCGTGCGATCGGCCGCTTGTCGCATTCCAACATCACCGTATTGATCAACGGCGAATCCGGTACCGGAAAAGAATTGGTGGCGCGTGCGCTGCATCGTCACAGCCCCCGTTCTGACAAGCCATTTATCGCCCTGAACATGGC
>DATLII010000440.1:0-5481 GCA_035539495.1 Dongiaceae bacterium | reverse complement strand
CCTATCCCACCGTTGCGGGGCAAGTGCCGGCAGAAGCGATCAACGACATTCTTTTCAATCCCTACCCGCAGCCCAACCCGATTCCGGGCTTTCTCACCGTGCAGCCCCAGCTCACCAAGGGCAACACCAAAAACAGCGGCTGGGTGGGTTATCGCTACGCGCAAGCCAGCCATCCCTACACGGGGCCAGGCGAGTGGATCGGTTTCAACTGCGCATCGTGCCACTCGTACAAAATTTCCTACGAAAAATCACCGGGCACCAACGTGACCAAAGTGATCGGCGGATTGCCCAATCCACAGTGGTCCATGAAGTGGGCCGTGCTGGGCACCAAAGCCGGCGACACCACCGCCAACTTCGACGGCATCGAAGCCAATGAAGAAGGCCCGAGCTGGGATCCGGGTAAAAAACAAATCGACAAAACCACGCTGGTGTATTTCATGCCTGCCGGCACGGGCGAGCACAACATCATTCGCCTGTCGGATGAAGGCAGCGAGACCGACAACGATTACCAGTTCTCGCCGATTGCGATTCCCAACGTGACGAATTACATGAGCATCCGTCGCTCGTTGTCGCACACGGAATCCTACGTTGGGTTTGAAGGTTCCTACATTCACTCCGAGGAACCCGATGGCGCCACCGGCTCGATGCTGGCGTCAGAATTGAAAGCGCTGACGGCGTACATGACCACTCTGGACAAAGACGACAACGATCTGCGCAACGTGGGCTTGTATCGCTGGCTGAAACACAACGGCAAGCTGGGCACGCAAACCGGCAACGGCAGTCTGGCTGAAGGCAGCTTTGTGCAGAGTGGCTGGCAAAATTATCCGGGCGTGGTGAGCGCGGTGAATGCAGGCAAAACCATTTTCGATCGCGATTGCGGTAGCTGCCACACCGACGCACTGGGCGCACACACCAGCGAAAAAATGTTCCGTCTGGACGAAGTGGGCCGCTTCTTCACGCCCACCATCTATCACAAGGATCAGCAATCCATTCGCGCGACGTTCCTGCGTGATATGTATTGGACGCAACACCGCGGTCTGCTCACCGATGGCCACGTGCGCAATCTGGAAGATCTGGTGAGTCCGGACCGTTGTGAGGAAGGCACTGACTTGTACAATCAGTACTACACGCTGCATCCGCCGGCCAATCCGGCCTTGGGCGGCCCGGATTTCCCCGAGCCGTATCCAGCCGCGAATCGCAAGGGCGACGTGTTCCGTGTACTGAAAACCGCATCCACCACCGAAACGGATACGGGCGCCAAACGCAACCGCTTCATCGAGCGCCACAAATATTTCGTGGAAGTGCCCTGGGATGATCAGTACTACTACTGGGATTACCAGAAAATGCGCACTGAATGGGGTCCGGATGAACTGGGCACCCCGGCGCCGGTGAGCATGCCAGCGGCACCGCATCCGTGGTGCGCACAAAGCGCGTCGGACGTGGGTAATCTGGTGCAATATGTGTTGACGCTGTAACGATTCAACAGCGAATTGCACATCAAAAAATAAAGGGCCTCTTCGTGGGCCCTTTATTTTTTAACTGATGCACAACCAACGCGCCGCTCTTCATTACATCCCTCTCCACCAAACCCTTGGCCACCACACCCTTCTCCATGATGCCATCATGGTTTATCTATCCGCCAGGGTTCGGCTTTTTTTCCATTGTCCCAGATCAATCTACCTGCAATTGCCTGCAGCCTTCCCCCTATCATCCCTGTAGCATGGTTCTCGCACAAATACGGTGCCGCGTTGGCGCCGTACCTGAACCGCTCAACACTTGCCTGCTCCCTACTTGCCTTCAAGACCGGCGCAGGAGATTGATCATTCTCATCGAGAGGGGAATCAAACATGACGTCATTGTATGACCGCATCGGCGGTGAAGCTGCCGTGGACGCCGCCGTGGATCTGTTTTACCGCAAGGTACTGGCCGATCCCCGCATCAACGGCTTTTTCGAAGGTGTGGACATGGTTAAACAGCACCGTATGCAGAAAGGCTTCTTTACCTTCGCCTTCGGTGGCCCCGTCAAATATACCGGCCGCGGCATGGAGGCGGCCCACCGCAAGCTGGTGGAGGAAAAGGGTCTGAACGACAGCCACTACGATGCTGTCATGGAGAATCTGGGCGCTACTCTGCAGGAACTGGGGGTACCCGCCAACCTGATTGCCGAGGCCGCGACCATCGCCGAGAGCGTCCGTGGCCCGGTCCTGGGGCGCCCCGCCTGAAACGTTTTACCTGATCAGTTCAGGTGCCGGGCCTTCCGGCACCTGTCTCAAGCATTGCTTACCATCCCCCTCCCTTTCCCTCCCCTACCTTTGTATGGTGCTGAGCTTCCGGCGATCAGGTTTAATGTCGTGAGCGTAGACGTTCAGTGGCGTTTTTCCGTGAGCGATCGAGACGAGACCATTGCCCGGGGCTTGCCCGGCCGACAATGACAATAAAAACAACAAACCGGAAAATCCAGATAAGGGTATTAGTCCTATGATGCGTACAAATTTGGTTGCCGCCCTGTTGCTTCCCTCCCTGCTGCTGACGGGCTGTGGCGGTGCCGGCGAAACCCCTCGCTCCACTTCTAATAGTGCCAATCTCACCGGTTTGTGGCGCCTTCAGCTCACCACTTCCCAAAGCGGCATGACAGCCGAATCCCACAGCAGCTTCCATGTCACAGAATCCGGCGGCGTGCTGAATATGGTGGCTTGCGACAACCGTGAACAGATCAAGCTGCAAAAAACCGCCAGCGGCATCGAAGGCCTGCCGATCGGTACCGCGAAAGTGGTGAACAACGACACCCTGACCGCACAGAATGATCTGGGTAAATCGAAAGCCACCAAGATGGCCACCACCGCCAAGTTCGACATGGGCACCTTGCAGCTGTCCTCCCCTCAGCTTGGCACACAGAACTTCAGTGATCTGTGCGTACAATCGTCCGACGCCCGCGTGCTGGGTGTAGCCACTCAGGATAATTTCATCGCCACCACGCTCTTCAACGGTAAACCGCTGCTGTTCGACATTCTGACCATCGGCAACCTGACCGTAGGCACCTACAAACTATCCAGCGCACCTGCTGTGGGTGAAGCCACCCTGCGTCTGCAAGGCGATGGCCTGAAAACCCCGCTGAATCGCACTGAACTGAGCTTCGACAAAGGCACGCTCACCATCACCCAGGATTCACCGGTTTGGCTGAAAGGTAGCTTCAGCGCCACCATGCCTAATGGCAGCGCTCTCACCGGTAATTTCAGCCTGGAAAAACCCTGATAGTGCTTTGATTTCCGTAACCGGAAAAACAAAAGGCCGGCACCTGAAGAGGTAGCCGGCCTTATTATTGAGATTGCAACACGAATCCTTCAATCAACTGTCTTTCATCACTTCATCAATCTTTCATTACATCAATTTGCCATCAACGTCCCGCGCTGCCACTCAACAAACCCAGGTCCTGCGCCTTCAATACCGCTTCGGTTCTATTACGCACATCCAGCTTGCTGAATACATTCTGCAGATGCCATTTCACTGTCGTGAGCGCAATGCTGGCGCGGCTACCGATTTTCTTGTTGCACAAACCTTCAGCCAGCAGCGCCAGAATTTCCACTTCCTTCTCTGTAAGGCCAAGATCCCGGCGCAAATCAGATCGATTACCACCCGCCGGCACAGCAGGTTGGACTACCCGCACCGGCTCCGGTCCCGGCAACAATTCACGCAGAAATTCCACATCGGGCAGCGTAGACAGATCCCCCAGCCGTTGCATTTGTCGCCACAAATCCTGCAACGCGCGGGCATTGTCTACCAATAACTGCCGATAACCATGTTGCCAACATAATTCCAATGCCCGGTTGCCGGTTGCTTTCGCATCCTGATAACGGCCCAGATGAAATTCGCTCAGCGCCTTAAACAGATAAAAACTGGCAAGATGGCGGTACGACCCGATATTCAAACTCTTGATGACGCCTTTGAGCGCATATTCCGACGCAGTGGCATGATCACCGCTCATCAGTAGCGCCATAATCCGGCTCTTGAGCCAGAACAAATGTTCTTCCTGAAATTGTTCGCGGAACAGCGTTTCCACGTGCACAGGCTGTGCATTCAATTCGTAACGTGCAATCAGATCGTCCGCCTGAGTACCGGATGCCAGCCGCTGCCGCATTTTTTCAAAACAGACGAATGCACGCAGACGATGATTACGCTGAATATCCACCAGCTCGTCCAATTGTTCCAGCATGCGCTCCGCCGCTCGTTGCTGGCCGGATCGCAACAGAATGCGCGCGCGCGTAACAGCGCCCAGGGTCAGTGGCAGGGAAAAATGACAGGGCGCAATTCGTTTCAATGCCGGCACCAGCAAGGGTTCCGCCATTTCAACCCGGCCACATTCGTAATACAGATAAGCGCGTGTGCAATCGTTGATGGCCGTCGCCACTTCCAGCGCAGGGTCCGGTGCGGTCGTATCAGCCAGTCGCCGCTGCGATAACGCCGCGGCATCCTGCTCCGCTTCCGCCACCAGAGCATCCAGATGGCCCTGGGCAACGTCGCACAGCAGCATCTGTGTGCGCGCCAACTGCAATTGAATTACGTCGTCCTGCTGCAGCGCCACTTGCAGGCAACGTCGCGCCACTGCTTTGGCGAGAGGAATATGGCCGCTGCCATACAGCAACGCGGCATAGCGATTGAGCAGTTCCGCTTGCAACGGGCCAGGTTTTTCGGTGAGCCGCGTCAATAAAGTCAAACGCTGCCCGGTTGCCAAGGATTCTTCGCCAGCCAGCCGCAACAAAACCGCGCAGGCTTCGAGCGTATTGTCCGGTTCGGGGAAAGGGTGTGCGGCGTCCTGTTGCAACAGCGCGGGCTCAATGCTTTCCAGCAATGCGGCGGCGGCATCCAATTGCAATTCGGTGATGAGCGCCCATAACAGGGGCAAGGCGAGATTGGCGTGCACCAGGCAAACGTCCCGCGGCAATGGCGCCAATAATTGGAGCAACGCGCCTGCATCGTGCTGGCGCATCCAGCGTCGACACAAACGCCCAGCCATGACCGGCGTGTTTAACGAACGTGCGGCAGCAGTTCCACGCAATGCCCCACTATCGCCGTGCAGCCAACCCGGCCCACTCTGGTCACCACACGACATAGCCGCCGGCGACACAGATCCTATGCCAACCCAGTGTGACTTCTCGATTCTGTTCATGATCCCGATTTCGCGCTGACGATTATAGTTATTCTGTTGGGTTTCCCTTTCGTCCCGAAAAAGGTTTTCAAGCAAATTAAAACCGGAAGCGCTTGCCAGCCTTTAATACGTTTGCTTTAATTCCGGACCGCGTTTTCTTATTTTTATTTTTTTATTTGGAATCCGTGCGCGGAATCGCGTTTTTTGATCTTGTCAGTCGCGTTTTTTCCGCTTTTACCGTCGTGTTCGATGCGGTTTGCCACATGGCGAAACGCGCTTTACAGCACACCAGATTTTTTGCGGCAACACAAGCCCGTTTGTCTTTTCATACCCCTTCC
>DATLII010000439.1:0-4845 GCA_035539495.1 Dongiaceae bacterium | reverse complement strand
AACGTAAACGCCACGCCTTTTTCCCGGAACGAGCCCGGCACACAGTGCAGCAGAAAATTCATGCCCACGGTGGCGAACTGCCCCTGCTCGATCGGGAACGGCTGCAACACATCCGCGCAATAAGTCTGCACCGGCAACGGCTGCAACGCTTCTGTGGCGGCAGTCAAACAATTGGGATTCAGATCCAGCAGCGACACTTTTTCCAGCAGATTTTTCTGCTTGCAGTGCTGCAGCAGCGAGCCGGAGCCCACACCGATATCCAGATGATGACGGCTGACATTCTGTTCGTAGAAATGATGAAAAATACGCAACGGACAGCGGAAAAATCGCGGCGCGGCCACCCGGTACACCCACAGGTCATACACCGACAGCAGCAACGGCGAATACACCGCAGCGGCCTTGTCCACCCGCTGTCGGCGCAGGATTTCGTCAAACTCCATAGGACACAATTCCTTTGACGTCGGCTCAGTCCAGAGCAGCACGAATGCGGGTAGCGAATTCGGCCAGCTGCGCCGGGTCCGCCATCTGAGCCGCGTGCGGCCGCGTCATCATGGCGCGCAGCGAGCTGGGCAATAAATGAAAGTGCAGGTGAGGCACGGTCTGGCCGGCTTCCGCGCCACTCAGCTGGAACAGCACGATGCCGGGCGAAGCGAAAGCCTGTTTCACCGCCGCCGCCACTTTCTGTGTAGTGGTCATCAATGGCGCCAGGTGCTCAGCGGGAATATCCAGCAAGGTCACCGCGGGAAACTTGGGAATCACCAGCGTGTGACCATCGGCCTGGGGCATGATGTCCATGAAGGCCAGGCTGTGGTCATCTTCATAGACTTTGTGACAGGGCAACTCGCCCCGCAGGATCTTGGCAAACACGTTCTGATTGTCGTAACTCATGGCTTCTCTCTCATGGGGCTTTCCCTCACATGGGGTTCCCCCCGCCGCATTCCCGCGAGGCGGGAGGATACTGCAGCCCCCAGCCACCGACTACCAACCGCTTGGCATTTTTTCAAGCTGGGTCCAGTTCCAGTATTCCTCGGCACCGCGAGCGGTGGTCAGGGTCCAGCAGTCGGTGTTCTGCAGCAATTTGCGCAGCAGACGGTTATTCAGATCGTGGCCTGAACAGACACCGTTGAAACGGCCAATAATCGGCATGCCCGCCAGCGACAAATCACCCACTGCGTCCAGGATCTTGTGGCGCACGAACTCGTTGGCATGACGCAGACCTTCCGGGTTCACCACACCCTTTTCGTTCAGCAGCACCGCATTCTGCAGCGAGCCACCTTTGGCCAGACCCAACTTGCGCAGGGTCTGGATCTGGTCCTCGAAGCCGAAGGTGCGGGCGTTGGCCAATTCCCGCTCAAAGGATTCGGCGTCCACCGACAGCGACATCTGCTGATAACCAATGGCGGGGCATTCGAACTCGATCGTCATATCAATCCACGGGCTCGGGTTCGGCAGAAAGGTCGCTGATTTGCCCTCCTCCTCCACCCGCACCTGCTTTCGCACCAGGATGACCCGGCGTTCCTCCTTCTGCTCAAGCAGACCTACCTGACGGATCAACCGTACGAAAGGCTCCGAGCTGCCGTCCATGATCGGCACTTCCGGACCGTTCAACACGATGCGGGCGTTATCCACACCGCAGGCATGCAGCGCTGCCATCAGGTGCTCGATGGTGGATACCTTCACGCCGAAACGGTTGCTCACGGTGGTGGACAGACGGGTGTCGACCACCGTGTTCCAGCGCGCCGGCACTTCAGCCTGATCCAACGGCACATCCTGACGGATGAAGATGTGACCCGTGTTTGCTGGGGCCGGCTGGATCATCATCCGCACCGGCAGGCCGGTGTGCAGACCGCGACCCACGAAGGTGATCGCACGGTTCAGCGTATGTTGGAAATACGTGCTGGTGGAATGGGTACTCATGGGGCTCTCCTATTCGTATTTGCCTGTCGTATTGCGCCTATTGCGCGGCGACAGGTTCAGAGTACGAATTGCGGCAAAACGGCGCTGATCCCACTCCGCCACTCCCTTGTCAGTCCTTTGTCATTTGCCGCCAACGGTTTATCCTTTCCCGACAATGCCGCTTGAGACGGATTTTCATGGCTTCCACCACGCTTTCTTCCTGGGCTCTGCTGGTGTGGGAAGAACTGCAGCAACGTGACCTGAATGCGCGGGAAATATTCCTGGCTGCGGGGCTGGATCCGGCCCGGCTGCAGGATCCCAATGCGCGCTTTCCCATCGACGGCATGCAGCGATTGTGGCGACTGGCGGAGGAACACTCCGGCGATCCCGCCTTCGGTATCGCCGCCGGCCTGCGCTGGAATCCCACTACTTTTCACGCGCTGGGTTATGCCTGGCTGGCCAGCAGCACCCTGGCGCAAGCCTTCCACCGACTGGTGCGCTACGGCCGTCTGATCAACGACGGCAGCGAATTCACCCTCACCAGCATCGGCCTGCAGTACCAGTTCAGCGGCGGCCTGAAAAATCCCCTGCCCAATCCGGCCCTGGCGGTGCAACAGGCCCTGGTAGTGGCGCTGATCAAAATGTGCCGCATGTTGCTGGGGGAAAGCTTCAGTCCGGCGGAAGTGCAGTTTTCCTTTGCGCCCAATGCGGCCACGCTGCTGCTGGAAACCACTCTGCGCGCGCCGCTGCGTTTCGGCTGCGATCACTTTGCGATGCTTATCGATCGCCAGGACATGGAGCGGGTTCTACCCACCGGCAATCCGGAATTGATTCGCTGTAACGAACAGATCGTGCTGAAGCATTTGAGCCAACTGGATCAGCAACACCTGGCTATTCAGGTGCAGCAGCGGATTCTGGAAGGGCTGCCGTCGGGCCGGGTGAAAGAGGACGACATCGCCAACGCCTTGCATCTGAGCACCCGCACATTGCAACGGCGACTGTTGGAGGAAGGCGTGAATTTCGGCGAGCTGCTGCAGAGCACGCGACGGGAGCTGGCGCAGAATTACATCGATGACAGCCAGCTCAGCGTCAGTGAAATTGCTTATCTGTTGGGCTTCTCTGATCAGGCCAATTTCACCCGCGCTTTCCGCCGCTGGTTCGGCGTTACCCCCAGCGGTTGGCGCACGCGCAAGTTGGCCGCTACTGCCTGAAAGACTCTTAACAAGCGCTCTAGCCTGCGGTAAAAAATCCGTGGCATAGTGCAAACCCGATTGGCCATTCCCACTGATGAAGGATCATAACCATGGTGGATTCCGCCCAACCCCGCACCGTTCTTATCACCGGCGCCTCCGCCGGCATCGGCAAAGCCTTCGCCCATACGTTCGCCCGCAATGGTTTTGACGTGGTATTGGTCGCCCGTCGCCGCGACAAGCTGGAGGAAGTAGCGGCCGACATCAAAAAAACCCACGGCCAGCTGGCCCATGTACTGCCCGTCGATCTGGGCGATGCAGCCGCGCCACAACAGATTTTCGACAAGTGCGAAGAGCTCGGCCTGACCATCGATGCGTTGGTGAACAACGCTGGTTACGCCCTGCACACGGATTTTCTCGACACACCGTGGGAAGATCACCAGGCATTTTTGCAGGTACTGAATACTGGCCTGGTGCATCTCACCTGGCTGCTGGCCCGCGGCATGCGCGAACGCGGCTACGGCCGCATCATCAACCTGGCTTCCGTCGCTGCTTTCGCGCCGCAATTACGCGGCAATCTGTACGGCGCCGCCAAATCCTTCGTGCTGGATTTTTCCCAGGCGCTGGATCTGGAGCTGAAACCTCATGGCGTGCATTGCACCGCCATCTGCCCCGGTTTCACCTTCAGTGAATTCCATGACGTGATGGGCACGCGCAAAGCCGTCAGCCGGTTGCCACGCTTTTTGTGGATGACCGCGGAAGAAGTGACGCAACAGGGTTATGACGCGGTGATGGAAGGGAAAGCCGTACTGGTGAATGGACTGGTGAATCAGGGCATGAGCCAGGTGATGGCGATGTTGCCGCCGGGGATTAAGCAGTATTTGGCCAAGCAACAGAAAATCATGTGAAATAACTACTGCGCTTGCAAATACAAGCGGCCGGCGTTCCGGTTAAAAACGGGCTCAAAATCCTCATTTACTCTTTGTAAACTGCGGTTTTTCGCCCTTTTTTGCCTTGTCTTTGCTGCGCTCGTAACGTTATTTAGGGATTGAATACGATTCCGCCCGCGCCATCATCAGACAGTGCGGGCGGAACGACAGCTACCTGGAATTAGCTGGCAAGATTCTGTCCGGCATCATTTATCCGTGACATACGAATCCGCAACAGCACAAGCACGCTGAAGCCCAGCGCCATCAGTTGCAACACCGCGGGCTCGCCCACCGCAGACGGCGGCTTGTTGCCCAAGTCGGGTGTCGACACCGGCGGCCTCAAGATCGGCCAACGGTGCCGGAACTGCGCCAGGAGGGTCGGTTTCAGCGGCTGGTGCCGGTCCAACCAATCCAGGTTCAAGCCCAGCGCCTGCTGGGGGTAGATCACCGTAAACATCGGATAATCCGCACGGACATCGAACTTTTTAATCACCGTCGCGGTGGCTGCCGAACTGCACATCCATACCAGGCTGAAGAGCGTGAATCTAAGAATGCGGTTCATGTATCGTTCCCTGCCCCAAATCTATAAATGGATCATGAATGACTACCAGGGTCAGAATACTCAGACGGCGTCGCCGATTCTGTAACCGATCACAGTTCGGGATTGGCGGTTTTCTTACCAGGTAAAGGCGAACTGGATCACAATTTGCGGCGGCCTTGCTGACACTCGAACCCCCTCCTTGCCGCGACCAACGCATTTCCTCGCAAAAAGTTCAATCGCATCAAGCGCAACGTCAACTTGATCTATTTAAAATACTGTATATATTTAC
>DATLII010000438.1:0-4340 GCA_035539495.1 Dongiaceae bacterium | reverse complement strand
GGAATCAGTGGTATCAGGCCTATGAGGCCCAATGGACCGTGCTGCAGCACTTTTGCCTTGCATTGGTGCTCGGTGGAATCATTGGGTTCGAACGGGAACTGAAAAAACGCCCGGCCGGATTTCGTACCCACATGCTGGTGGCCGCGATGGCGGCGCTATTGACTGATATCGCCACACTGATGGTGCACCGTGTGCCCACTGAAGTCGGCCTGGGTGATTCCATTTTGCATGTCGATCCGGTGCGGGTGATCGTTGCCATTGCCACCGGTATCAGCTTTCTGGGCGCGGGCACTATTTTCCGCAGCGCTGATGGCGTCTCCGGCCTGACCACGGCTGCCACGTTGCTGATGGCAGCCGCGCTGGGAATCACCGTAGCGGTGGAGCAGTATGTGTTGGCGGTGGGCGCCACGCTGATCGTATTGTTGGTGGTGACCGCCTGTGGTGCGCTGGAAAAACGCCTTTCTAGCGATGAGACGGATGCTTCGAATCTGCCCCTGTCCAGCGATGACACCCGGTCTAGCAATACCAGTGACCGGTCGTGAATCGTCAGATCAAAAAACACTCAAAAAGAATTGGCCGCAGTCAGAACGTCTGAACGTAACCCGCCTTTCAATTTTCCAGAACACTTCCTTAATCCCCTGTCGACAAGCAAACTCAAACTCTGGCGCACTTTCTGCTTATTGATCATGCAACTTCCGCCCTGGCCGGGCGGTCTCAGCAAGCCTGCACTAGGCTTGATGGATGGCGGCCCCGGTCGCCGCCAGGATCAATGCAAGCAGCACAGACGGATTGGGAGCCGAAAATGAGTAGCACGATGCCAAAAATCAAAGTCAGAAGTCCGCTGGTGATACTGCATGGTGACGAAATGGCGCAGGTGTCATTTCAGCGCGTGCTGGATCAGTTCGTGTCAAAACGGCTGGACATTCTGCTGGTGGAAATGGATTTGTCCGCCGAAAACCGTCTTCGCACCAACGGCAAGATCGTGAAGGATTCCATTGAAGCACTGAAGAAATACGGTGTCGGCATCAAGAACGCTGGCATGACGGTGAACAAGGCCCAGCTGGAAGAGTTGCTGGCGAAAATGCCGGAAGTGGACGGTAGCAAACTGGCTGGGCTTGCGACCAAATCACCCAACGGCGCCATTCGCGCGGGCATCGGCGGCAACATCACCCGCGAAGACATTCCGTTCCGCAACCTGAAACGGATTACACCGCAGTGGGTCGGCCGCGATATAGACGTGGATACCATGGACACCGGTGGCAACAAGCACAGTGACAACGCCATCTCCAAACACACCGGCGTTATCAAGGTGGTGTTTGTGGGCTCCAGCGGGAACCCGGTGGAATTGCACCGGCGCAGAATCAACAAGGGCGATCCCTGGCTGTTGGCGTCGAATGATATCGAACAGGTAAAAACCTGGGCCCATCAATTTTTCCAACGCGCCATCCGCGAAAAACGGGATGCCTATCTGGGCTTGAAAGACACGGTGATTCCCGGTTACGAAGGCGTTATGCGTGATGCCATCGAAACTATTTTCAAGAAGGAGTACAAGGCCGAGTTCGAACGCGTCGGCATCAAGTATTTCTACGAATTGATCGACGCCCAGGCCGCCCGCATTGTGGCAACACCGCCGGAGCGTGCGCTGTGGGGCGTGCCGGAAAATACCACCGGCCGCAAGATGTTCAAGCTGGTGGACGTCCTGAAAAAATGGGGCATTCCCGAGCGTCACTACAGCGTGTCCATTTCCCGTATGAGCGCCGGCGGCGGCGATCAGTACGGCAGCTTCAACGCACCGGTGGAAGAGGATGGCATCGTCAAGGTCATCCTGGATGGCGAGGAAAAATGTGCCCGCGACGTGAAAAAAGGCGATCCCATCATTTTCATGACCAACGACCGTGATGCCATCAAGGACTGGGTGGGTCAGGTATTTCGCGATGCGTCCAAGAACGACAAGGAAATCTATTTCGGCCTGAAGCGCGAATACATGGAATACGACGAGGTATTCAGCGATGTGATCAGGGAAGTGCGGCAGGAAGTGGTGACAGACAATCTGCAGCCGCCGTCATTCATGATTATGCGGCCTTCCAGCCAGCTGAAAAAAATGATTACCGATCCGCCACGCAATGCGCTGTATCCCACACTGAATCTGGACGGCGATATTTTCTCGGATATTTCCGCGGCTTTGGGTGGCAGCTTGGCTACGGCCAGCTCCATTATTGAAAGCCAGGACGGCACGATGTTGTATGAGGCACCCCACGGCACGGCCCATGATCTGTTTGTGAAATATCAGGAATCCGGTGGAAAGGTGGCGTTGTTTAACTCGTCAGCGCTGCTTTACGCGGTGGCCAACGCGCTGGAGACAGTGGCGGGGCGGGAACAGAATGTGGAGCTGAAAGCCTATGCTGAGCAATTGAAGGCTGCGCTGATTCTGACTGTGGACCAGGGCATCATTACCGCCGATCTGCGTGGCAAAACCTATAATCCTGATCAGGAAACCATTGTTGATATGTACGGTTTCCTGGATGCGATTGAGAAGAATCTGCCGGCCGCTTAAAAGATGGGAGTCGGGAACAGCATGAAATGGGACACGCCGTGAACCCATCCCTGGGGGCTGCGCAGCGGCCCTTCGGGCCCTGCCACTCACGGGTACATTCGTGGCGTTCGCAGGGGAAAAGCTTTGCTTTTCCTGTTACCCGCTCACCCATGCGCTGAGCGTCCCCATTTATCCTTCCGGCTCCCATCTTTTCATCAAAGCGACCCCACCCACCAGGCCGCCGCGTCCAGCAAATAGAACGTCAGCATACTGGCGCTGAGACCCGCGGCTGCCACTCGATACACATCCCAACGTTTCTGCGCCGATTCATCCAGATAATAAAAAATCGGAAAACTGGCGATGAAATACAACGCATAAATTGCCGAGCCATACGCCAGCATCCCTTCCATGTTCGTGTAATAGAAATTCGTCGTCATCATGGGATTGGCCATGGCTTTGGTTTCCATCCAGGCCCAGAAATAACCCACAACGAACACAATGGGTAGGAACAGAAAACGCGATGCAGGAATGCCTGCAGTCATGATGCGACGCAGTACGATCACCGCGGTGGTGTGATAGGTAATGAAATACGCATGGGTGTACAAGTACATGATGAAAGGTACCGGTTGTTCCCCTTGCCCCACCAATTTCGCATCCAGCACGGTGGTGACATTGGGCATGTTGTACACCATGCCCAGCACGTCGAAGAAATATTCCGAGCCGAAATAATTGCCGAAGAAGCCGAACAGGCCGATATACAGATTGGCCTTGAACCAATAGCTGTCGTACCAGGGCCGATCGGGATTGGCGTTACGGCGCAGGATCATGGGCACCAGAAAAATCGGCGCCGCCACCAGCAATCCATGTACTAATAACAGGTCGTCGCTGAAGGAGCGCACCCAGCCCGTCGGCATCATGATGCCCATCAAAATCATCCAGATCGGGCTGTACACCAGGAAAAATTTTTCCGCCCAGGCGCGATCGGGGTTAGCGGAAAACCAGCGTGGCGCTGGGTTGGAAAGTGGCAGCGTCCGCGCGCTGCCCAAGGTTTGTGTCGAGCTCATACGGTATTCCTTTTCGTTGTTATTGTGAGGAGCCGCTATTCATCCACCTTAATGCTGATGGCCTGGTTGGGGCAGTACTGCGCGGCGCTGCGGGCCTTTTCCAGCAAGGCCATATCCGGTGAAGCCTGCAAGATGTGGGAGAAGCCACTGCTATCTACCCGGAACAAATCCGGCGCTTCGCCCATGCACATGGAGTGACCCTGGCACAATTGGCGGTCAATGCTGATGGTGAAGCTGGGAACTTTTTTTACTTCGGGTGCGGCCTGATGCACCGGGCAACCACTAGCGGCCTGAGTCGGTGCCCCGGCGCTGCCGTAGCGGGATTTGAACGAGGTTTCAGGCCGCCGACGGAAACGGATGCGGCAGGGCGACTTCGGCTGCACAATCATCTCTCCGTAGTTGTCCACGTAGGTTTCCGGCGGATCCACCAGTTCGAAATCGTATTTGCGTAATAGCACCGAAAAGATCGCCTTGATCTGGAACATGGCGAAAGCGTTGCCCGAACATTTGTGCTTGCCCCCGCCGAATGGTTGGTAAGCCATCAGGTTCTTATCTTCGGCGCGGCCGTCAGCGTAGCGATCCGGATCGAACACTTCCGGGTTGGCAAACAGATGTGACATGCGATGCGTAACCGGCGGCGCCGCCCATACCATGTCGCCCACGTTGATGCGGAAATTCTTGTACACCAGCGGCTCCGACACTTGCCGCATTAGTACGATCAGCGGCGGGTGCAAGCGCAGTAC
>DATLII010000437.1:0-1935 GCA_035539495.1 Dongiaceae bacterium | reverse complement strand
CCGGTCGCCAGGAAATCAGCCTGCACAACATTAACGATGTCCGTGGCGGTGCCTTCTCCGCCCGCCAGAAATACACCCACGTATTTCGCCTGACCAAACAGGGCTGGCGCTTTGCCATCCTGATGTCCAACCCGAGCGAGTGATGCCATGCAGGACCAACGCACTGCGATTTTCGAACAACACCGTCGCACCCTGGAAGGCATCGCCTACCGCATGCTGGGCACGCTGGCCGAGGCGCGGGATGTGGTACAGGAAACCTATCTGAAATGGCACGAGGCGGAAATCGAAACGCTGGATTCTCCGCGCGCCTGGCTGATCACCGTGTGCAGCCGGCTGGCGCTGAACCAGTTGCAGTCGGCGCGCAAGCAGCGGGAAATCTACGTCGGGGAATGGCTGCCGGAGCCATTCCTTGATGAGGTGGTGGATGATCCCGCACAGCAGCACGCGATCGATGATTCCGTGTCGATCGCACTGCTGCGCGCGCTGGAAAAACTGTCACCGGTGGAACGCGCCGTGTTCCTGTTGCACGATATTTTCGAGCTGAGTTTTGAAGAAGTGTCAGGCGTGGTGGGTAAAAACAGCGCCCACTGCCGACAATTGGCATTGCGTGCGCGCAAGCGCGTGCGGGACAATCGCCCCCGTTTTCAAGCCTCGCCGGAACAGCATCAGCAACTGCTGGAAGGTTTTATCGGCGCGGCGCAGCGGCTCGATCTGGATGGATTGATTTCTCTGCTGGCAGAACAGGTAGAGATGTACTCGGACGGTGGCGGTAAAGTGGAAGCCCTGCCACGAATGCTCAGCGGTGCCACCGATGTGGCGCGCTTCTTCATTACCATCTTCAATCGCTTTCGGGACAAAGGTACAACGTTGCGTATCCAACCGCAGCGCTTCAACGGTTCGCTGGGCATTCTGATGTTTGAAAACGACAAACTGGCCACAGCACTGACGATTGAAGCCGACGCTGGCCGCATCAGCCATATTTATGCCGTGCGCAATCCTGATAAGTTCAGTGGATTGCTGGAATCCACCGAAATCTTCTCAATCCCTCGCTGATTTTTCTCACCCTCTCCTATAAGCCGGGATCTGTAACGCAGGTCCCGCATTTCAAAAAATCACTCCATTGGGTGATGCCCCACTCCTGTGTTTTGCCTACTCTGCGCGTGCATAACAAAGGAACCTAAAAAACCCAAGGAGAGAAACCGTGAAAAAGAATCGACGCGCACGCGCTTCGCGCTTGCTGACAATTCCATTAGCCGTCGCATTGATGGCACCCATCGCAGCTTGCAACGCACACAACGACGAAATGGTGCTGGACCTGTCCTGGCCATCCAGCTTTTATGCACAAGGATTTCCCACCGACTTGCGCAACGACAACGGTCATATCCGGGTAGGCGATTTTCCACGACCGCTGCACTTGTTTACGCTGACCTATAAAAACCAGATCGCCAACAGCAATTTCGGTTACTCGCCAGCCATGCCGCTGTACATGCAATTCGGCTCCAGCTTCCAGACGTCCGCTGCCCTAACCAGCTTATCGGCGACCGACTTCGCGTCGGCTCAGTCGCCGGTGCAGGTAATCGATATTGATCCGGAGACACCCGACTATGGCCAACGTTTTCCGCTTCAAATTTCAGTCACCCACGCAGCCGATACTTATCGCCCTGCCAACTTGCTGCAAGTGCGGCCGGTGGGCAAACCGCTGCGGGAAAACACCACCTATGCACTGATCACCACGAAAAATTTCGCCGCCAATGCCGGCACCACACAACCCAATCGCATCTTGCAGGCGTTATTGAGCGGAAAGAATCCCTGGATTCTCAATCCGCTGACGTTACCGGCTGACGCAGCCCGCGCGCAAAAAGTGTATGCGCCACTGCACCAGTTTCTAACCAGCAACGGCGTCAACAGCGCCGACATCATCGGCGCCACTGTTTG
>DATLII010000436.1:0-7029 GCA_035539495.1 Dongiaceae bacterium | reverse complement strand
GTCTGCCGGATGCCAGCGCGCCTTACACCTCCACCATCGTGTTCCTGGTGCGCAAAGGCAACCCGAAAAAAATCAAGGATTGGGATGATCTGGTAAAAGCTGATGTGGACGTCATCACGCCCAACCCGAAAACCTCCGGTGGCGCTCGCTGGAACTACCTGGCTGCTTGGGGCTACGCCAAGAAAAAATTTGGCAGCGATGAAAAAGCACAGGACTTCGTAAAACAGTTGTACAAGAACGTGCCTGTGTTGGACACCGGTGCTCGTGGTTCCACCAACACTTTCGTGCAGCGTGAAATCGGCGACGTGCTGATCACCTGGGAAAACGAAGCGTTCCTGTCCCTGAACGAACTGGGCCCGGATAAAGTGGAAATCGTCGTGCCTTCGTTGTCCATCCTGGCTGAACCTTCGGTTGCTGTTGTTGACAAGAACGCAGACGCCCACGGCACCCGCCCGGTGGCAGAAGCCTACCTGAAGCACCTGTACAGCAAGGAAGGTCAGGAAATCGCGGCCAAGAACTACTACCGTCCGCGCGACGCGGAAGTGGCAGCCAAATACGCCAAAGTGTTCCCAAAAATCGAACTGATCAAGATCGATGATTTCGGTGGCTGGGCCAAAGCGCAGACCGCTCACTTCAACGACGGCGGCATCTTCGACAAGATCTACCAGTAATTGCACTTGGCACTGCAAGAAGAAGTGCAGAAATAAGCAGTCAGAAATAGAAAGCCGGGTTCTGCGAAAAGTGGAACCCGGTTTTTTTTGATCCATCAACTGCAAGCCGCTATACAGGGTAAAAGACCCAGCAATTCGTCCCAAAGTCAACGCCGCATGACCGAAAAGCCCACTATTGCTGTCGGATTTGATCATTCATGAGCAGCGGCCGATCCCGTAATCTGGTGCATTCGGCCCCTCAGCATCAAAGCGACAACAATAATTGGAATTCAGTCATGACTGCCAAAATTCTCAATGCCCGCGACGTGGATTTTATTCTGTATGAATGGCTGGACGCCTGCGCGCTGACTCAGCGCCCCCGTTACGCCGAACACAGCCGCGAAACATTCGACGCAGCACTCACCACTGCGCGCCAGGTGGCAGAAAAATACTTTGCCAATCACAATCGCAAAGGCGACGAAAACGAGCCAGCATTCGATGGCAAAACCGTTACCCTGATCCCCGAAATCAAAGCCGCCTGCGATGCAGTGATCGAAACCGGCCTGACCCGCGCCGGCCGCGACTATGAACAAGGTGGTATGCAACTGCCACATCTGCTCAGCCAGGCCTGCTTTGCCTGGGTGCAAGCGGCTAACGTCTCCAGCACGGTGTATGCGTTCCTGGCGCAGTCCGCCGCCACCGTGATCGAAAAATTCGGTTCCGACGATCAGCGTCAGCGCTTCGTAACACCCATGGTGGAAGGCCGTTTCTTTGGCACCATGTGTCTGACGGAGCCTCACGCCGGTTCGTCTCTGGGCGATATCCGTGCCACGGCCGATCTGCAAAACGACGGCACCTATCGTCTAAAGGCTAACAAGATTTTCATTTCTGCAGGCGAGCACAATCTCTCCGACAACATCGTGCATCTGGTGCTGGCAAAAATTCGTGGGCCACAAGGTGTTGAGCACGGTGTCAAAGGCATTTCCCTGTTCATCGTGCCGAAGTTTCTGGTGAATGATGATGGCAGCCTGGGCCAACGCAACGATGTGCATTTGGCTGGCCTCTTCCACAAGATGGGCTATCGCAGTTCGATTTCCACCGCGATGAATTTTGGCGAGAACGGCGGCGCTACTGCCTACCTGATTGGCGAGCCAGGCAAGGGCTTGACCTACATGTTTAATATGATGAACGAAGCCCGCATCGCCGTTGGCACCGGCGCAGCAGTATTGGCAGTAGCGGGATATCTGGAATCGTTAGACTACGCGCGCAATCGCCCTCAAGGACGCGCACCCGACAATCGCGATCCTCGTGCCCCGATGCTACCAATCAGCGAACATGCCGATGTAAAACGCATGTTGCTGGAACAGAAAGCGTTGGCCGAAGGCTGCCTGGCGTTGTGCCTGTATTCGGCGCAGCTGGTGGATGACATGCACACCCATCCAGATGAGCCCGCACGCCGGAATGCGTCGGCCATGCTGGATCTGCTGACGCCGATCATCAAAGCGTTTCCCAGCGAATACGGTCCTCGTGCCAACGATCTGGCCATCCAGATTCACGGCGGCGCCGGTTATACCCGCGAATATATCGTTGAACAGCATTATCGCGACAATCGCCTGAATCCGATCCATGAAGGCACCAATGGCATTCAGTCGCTGGATCTGCTGGGGCGCAAACTGGCACTGAATAACGGGGCCACGTTCATGCAGTTGGTGCAGCAGATGCTGGCCACTGCATCTGCTGCCCGTGAACGCGCAGAAACGACAGAGCTGGGTTCAGAATTGGAAACGGCAGTAACACGGCTGGCTTCAGTGGCGCAATTTTTTGCAACCCGTAAAGACACGCCGCCAGCGCTGCTGACCGCAAACTCCGCCGTGTTTCTGGATATGATGGGACGCATTGTGCTGGCATGGATCTGGACCTGGCAGGCCAATACCGCCGCAGCGGTACTACAGCACAAAGATATCGCAGACAGCGACAAAAATTTCTACCAAGGAAAGCTGCAGGCCGCGCGCTATTTTATTCGGTGGGAACTACCACGCACGCAACAGCAGGCTGAATTGCTGACCAAGTTGGATGATACGTGCGTCAGCATGCAGGATGACTGGTTCTGATCTTGGACGTTTGCAGCTAGCGTCGATTGCAGATAGCGTCGTCGTTTTTCAATGGACACTACCTGCAATCGACAATATCAGTGAACCTCACCTTAATCTGCAAATCCCAACTTAAACGTACTGAATCTTCCTTCGCGTGTGCTTCCTTACATTCGCCAACACACTGCCCCGTCCCCGCCGCCGTTCGGCACCTTCCACCGAACCCAACACCGGAAACGCGTGCGCAGCCAGTCGCATACTTTGCAGCAGATTACGCACCAATGGCCAGGGGCCGTGCCCCGATTCCACATTGATGTGCCCGGCGTCGCCCGCGTCATAAAAACCAAAACCCCAGCGCCGGCCCCACTCGTGGGCTTCGTCTTGCGCCATCCAGGGGTCGGTGCTGCTCGCCACCACCAGTCCCATTACTGGCAACGGCCAGTCCGGCAACAAAGGCTTTACGCTATTCAAAGCAGACGACTTGCGCTCATGCCGACTCAGGTCACGAGCACCCAGGGGAGAAAACCGCATGGGATCCGCTGGCGCCACCAGGATCGCCCCGGCCACTTTCTCGGTTCTGTCGGCTATAGCCACCACGCTGGCCAGGCAACCAAAGCTGTGAGCCACGATCCACACCACGCCACTGGCCGCATCGATTTCATCACGAATCGCCAGCGCCCAGTCCGCCAGCACCGGCTCTTCCCAATCGATGCCACTTACCCGACGCGATTCAGGCAACTGGGTCTCCAGCCAGCTTTGCCAATGGCCTGGGCCACTGCCATGAAATCCCGGCACTACCAATACGGTTGCATTGCTCATTTGCCACCTCCCGGACCGTTTGACTCGCCACTTTAATGGGCGAGCCCGGGCAAACGAACCAAGAAATATCGCAATGCTTATTCGCGATGGGAAAAAACAGATAAGGACAGGAAACGGAAAAGATACGAAAAGGCCCCGCGGTAGTTCACCGTCAGGGCCTCGTCTGGATCAGATATTACACGGGGTATCGGGAATTTGGCTGGTTTGTCCTTATATCCGTTTTAACCATCCAGATACCGGATACGGCTGATCGTATGTTGCAGATCATCAATCCGTTGCGTGATCTGAAAACCCAGTCGATGCCGGGAGGCAATGCTGCTGGCCCGATCCACGTATTGCTGGGCACTCTCAAGCTCATCCTGATTCAGCGCCTTACTAGCCAATTCCAGATACTTGGACGCGACCACCTGCAAGCCCTGCCGTGCAGATCGATTGCGTGGGTCCATCGACAACACTTCCCGGTACTTCTCATAGGCGGTGCCCACTTGGGGCGACGTCTGCTGGGATTTCAATGCGTCATCAGCCTGTTGCAGCAGTTCTTCCACCGGGTCTGCCTTCGGCTCCTCCGGCTTGGCAACGTCTTCAACTTTGGTGGTATCAACAGCAGCCACTGCCGGCGTGGCAATCTTTGCCGATTTAGCGCTGACCGGGGCAGCCGCAACGGCAGGTTCCGGTACGGGCGCTGCATCATTGGCTGCGGTCGGTTCGCCGACAGCAATGGATACCGGGGCTGAATCCGCTTCGGCCATCAGGGATTCAGATCGATCCAGCACTCCGGAATATTGGGCGCCGGCAGATGGGGTATCGGAAGGCTGAGGCGATTGCTCGGGGGCAGACAGATTCGCCAGCAGCGGCGCCACGTTTTCCGACAAACCCGGCCAATAACGCCAGGCCAATGGCAGTGCCGCCAATGCCGCAATCAATAACACGATACCAGCCGCCCGTGAGCGGTGCTCCGGTGGCCGCCAGTCCAACGGCACGCTCGACACCGGTGGTGGACAATCCGCCAATGCCCGCTCCAGATCCGCCTCATCGTACATGTCCTCGGTCGGCTCATCGATCAGCGTCGGCCCGGTGTTCGGCAACAAACGGGTCTCGGCACCTTCATCGACTTCATCGTGGCGCGCTCGAACATTCTCCCGGGTATAACGCAATTCCGGCAGCGGCGGCGGAGCAAGATTCGTCTCTTTTATATGATGCTGTCGAGGCGTACCCAACAAGGATTCCGGCACTTTCAGGCAAGGCTCCAACGACCGCACCACTTCGCCCATGCTGGAAAAACGCTGAGCAGGATTTTTGGCCAGCATGCGTTCCAGTATCGGTTGCAACCAGGACACATCGCCCGGCAGACGCGGCACCGGATCAGTACTGTGACGCACAGCATCGGCGATGGTTGACGACGGTTCCAATAACGGCTTGCGTGACAGCGCCTCATACAACACCACACCCAAACTGTAGATGTCGCTGCGCACATCCAGCGCTTCCGCCCGCGCCTGCTCCGGGCTCATATAACGAGGCGATCCGGCAATGATGCCATCACCACTTCCAGCAGCCGCTGCGGATTTCAGATCCAGCGCGATGCCAAAATCCGTCAGCACCGCTGTCTGATCTTCGCGGAATAAAATATTGGCGGGTTTGATATCGCGGTGCAGAAAGGATTTCGCGTGGGAATATTCCAGCGCGCAGGCAATATCGTAAACGATCCGCAGCACTGTGCCGGTGTCACAGCCTTCGGTGACCAATTGCGTCAGATCGCCATTAGGCAAATATTCCATCGCCATGTAGCGATGCAACAAGTAATAACCCACGTCAAAGACCGGCACGATATTGCGCTGACAGAGGCTGGCGCCGATCTTGGCTTCCCGTATAAAACGGTCGCAGAAATCAGGATTCGCCGCCAAAGTCGGTGTCAGCACTTTGAGCGCAACATGACGCTCCAGATTATGCTGATAGGCCAGATAAACAATGGCCATGCCACCTTTGCCGATCGGTCTGATTATGGTGTAGCCAGGAATTTGCACATCCATATCCAATCACCCCCGTTCTCAATACATCGAGTCTGATCGCGCACAATTTGCGCAAAGCCGAATCAGCAATATTTTCGACCTATCAAAGACACGCTGTAAATGGATGATTAACACAATTGTCATCATCAGAGGGAGAACGCACGAAATGAGGGGATGGTTCCGATCAGAATTCATTCAAGCGACGTAATTTCATCCTGAAATTTGCGGTCGTTAGCAAAACACGCGAAAGATAGATGACGCACCGCAACAGAGCATTGCGGTGCGGTGTTCTCAAGCAAAGACAATCAAATGCGATCAAATACAGTTAGCTGCGTCGCACGCGCTTCACCGCATCCACCCAGCCCGCATACAGGCGGTTGCGCAGCGCATCGTCCATCTCCGGCGTGAAGTGACGTTGGCAATGCCACAATTCAGCGATTTCTTCCAACGATTTATAGACACCCACCTGCAACCCGGCCAGGTAGGCGGCCCCCAGCGCAGTGGTTTCGATGATCGCGGGCCTGTCCACATCCAGATTTAGAATGTCGCATAGGAACTGCACCACCCAGTTGTTCGCCACCATGCCACCATCCACCCGCAGCGTAGTGGGTTTGCCGGCGCCGTCCCCTTCCATGGCCCGGATCAGGTCCTTGGTCTGGTAGGCCACCGATTGCAGGCCGGCACAGACGATGTCCTTGATGCCGGTATCCCGGGTCAGGCCAAACAGAGCGCCGCGGGCTTCCGGGTCCCAGTAAGGTGCGCCCAAACCGGTAAAGGCCGGCACCATGTAAACACCGTGCTCCACGCCCACTTCCTGTGCCATGGCCTCGGTTTCGCGGGCGTGGGAAATCAGTGCGATGCCGTCCCGCAACCACTGGATTGCGGCGCCGGCTATAAAGATGCTGCCTTCCAAGCCATAGGTCACCTGCCCATTCAGACGGTATCCCACAGTGGTCAGCAGCCGGTTCTGGGATTGCAGCGCCTCGCTGCCGGTATTCAGGATCATGAAGCAGCCGGTGCCGTAGGTACTCTTGATCATCCCCGGTTTGAAACAGGCCTGACCGATCAGAGCCGCCTGTTGGTCCCCCGCCATACCGGCCACGGTGATGCTGCCGCCCAGCAGTTCCGCGTCGGTTTGGCCGAAGTCCGCCGCACTGTCTTCCACGGTGGGCAGCAATGCCTTGGGCACATTGAACAGTTTCAGCAGGTCGTCATCCCACTGCTGGGACAGGATATTAAACAGCAGGGTGCGCGACGCATTGGTGGCATCGGTCTTGTGGGACTTGCCGCCGGTCAGCCGCCACAACAGGAAGGTGTCGATGGTGCCGAACGCCAGCTCACCCTTTTCGGCGCGGGCACGGGCGCCGGGAACGTTATCCAGCAACCAGGCAATCTTCGTGGCGGAGAAATAAGGATCGATCAGCAGGCCGGTCTTGTCCCGCACCAGGGTTTCCTGACTGTCTC
>DATLII010000435.1:0-5364 GCA_035539495.1 Dongiaceae bacterium | reverse complement strand
GGCACTGTAATCACCATTTGCGTGCGCCGCACTGCCTTCCCGCAACAACGCGTCGGCTGCACTGACGCCCGTACTGCTGGGCGAATAGGTCACCGTAGTAGGACGGCGCGCGGTGGACGAAGTGGAACCCGGCCGCGGCGTAGTGGAATAACCGGTGCGGTTGTCGCCCGGCGTTGGCGCCGTGGTCTGGCCAGGATAGCGAGTATCGTCGCCCGGCACCGTGGTTTGCTGATCCGGTGGATCAAGCACACTCGATGATGGAGTGGCACAACCCGCCAGGCCGCAGACCAACATCAGAATCAAAACTCCATTGCGCATAGTGGTTCTCGTGTCATTCTCTTTCGTTGTCATTCAGGATTTACCAGCCCGCGGAACCAGTTGAACACGCGGCCGCCGGGGCTGCAGGGTACGGTTTGTTCGGGAATCGCCTCGACCCGCATCGGCACTTCAATGGCACCAGGGCATTCTGCATCCGTTTGCACCCGCTGCAACGGATCGATCCAGGCCCATTCCACATCCCCCGGCTGGTTCAATTCCAGCGGTTGCAGCGCCAGTTTCGAGAAGGTCTGGTTCCAGACTCGTAACGCACCACTGGCGCCCGTGAGCGGTGTTTTTTCGTTGTCGTCACGCCCCATCCAGACTACGCCCAAGTAGTTGCCGGAGAAGCCGGCGAACCAGCTGTCGCGCTGATCATTACTGGTACCGGTTTTACCCGCCAGATGGTAATCCGGCGTCACGAAGGAATTGGTGCTGCGCGCGGTACCGCTGCGAATCACTTCCTGCATCGCGTGCGTGAGCACATAAATATCCGCCGGCGCGAAACGTTGCTGCACTTCCAGATCGTAACGCTGTAGCGGCTTGCCTTCTGCATTCAACACCGAACGCACACTGCGCAAATGCGTGTTGAACCCTTCCGATGCAATCGTCTGGTACATCTGCGCCACTTCGAACGGCGACAGATCCACTGCACCCAACGCCAGCGCCGGTACAGGATCGATCTCACGCGGTGCGCCCAGGCGTTTCATCACATCCGCCACGTTTGCTGGGCCAACTTCCAGCGCCAACCGCACGGTAGCCTGGTTGTAGGAATTGGCGAGCGCGGTGATCATGGGCACTTCACCGTGGCTTTGGTGATCGTAATTTTCCGGGCTCCAGATTTTGCCGTCCTGCAATTTGTGCTGCAGCGGTTCATCCTGCAGGATAGTCGCCAGGGTGTAGCCTTTTTCCAATGCAGCCAAATACACCGGCGGCTTCGCCAGCGAACCGATGGGCCGCTGCGCATCCAGCGCACGGTTAAAACCTTCATAGCGGAATGACCGCCCGCCGACCATCGCCACTACTTCACCGGTATTGCTGGCCGTGATCACGCCGGCGGCTTCCAGATTTTCCACTCGCTTGCCGAAGGATTTTTCCAGTTGCGCGGTCTGCTGCTCCACCGCCTTTTCCAATTGTTCCTGAGCCCAAGGATCCAAGGTCGTGAACACGCGCAGACCTTCGGAGCGCAAATCTTCGTCTTGGTAATCCTGCTTCAGTTGACGCTTGATCAGATCAAGGAATGACGGATAGCGGGCATCGTCATACAACGGTTTCTTGATCACACCGAGCTGCTTTTTCAACGCAAAATCCGTTTCGGCGTCGTTCAGAACGCCTTGTTCCTGCATGGTTTTCAGTACTTGATTGCGACGCTCCAGCGCGCGATCGGCATGGCGGCGCGGATCGTACCAGCTGGGCCCTTTCACCAATCCAATCAACAACGCCACCTGATCGGCTTTCAATTCCCGCAGCGGTTGGCCGAAGTAAAACAAACTGGCGCTGCCGAAACCGTAAATGCCGCGCTTGCCTGCCTGCCCCAGATAGACTTCGTTCAGATAGGCTTCCAGGATTTCGTCTTTGGAATAGTGTGCATCCAGCAGCACCGCCATTACCGCTTCGGTGCCTTTGCGCATCAGCGAACGTTCGCTGGACAGATAGAAATTCTTCACCAACTGCTGGGTCAACGTACTGCCACCCTGACGCACGGAACCAGAGGCAACATTGGTAAACAGCGCGCGACCAATGCCCCGCGGCGACAGACCAAAGTGGCTGTAGAAATCCCGGTCTTCCACGGCGATTAGTGCGTCGATCAGCAGCTTGGGCACCTGATCCAGCTTCACCAGTACCCGGTCTTCATTGTGCGCGGGATAAATGCCGCCGACCAACGCCGGCTCCAGCCGCACGATGGCGCCGGCCTTGCCATCACTGGTGAGATTTTCCACGCGCCCATGATCCAGGCGGAAGCGCACCTGATGCGGCTTCTCCGCGCCTTCCCAGGTATCGAAGCCACGGGTGCCGATTTGGAAGATGCCGGCGTTGCGAGTGAAAGTGCCGGTCTCAGGCTGCTTGGCACTGACCAGACGATAGTTGAGCAGGCTCAGTTCCCACGCCAGTTGCGCGTCGGGCAACTTCAAGCCGTCATAGATTTCCAGGGGGCGGGCAAACACCTTGGCCGGAATCGCCCAACGCTTGCCTTCAAAGTGCTGGGTGATCTTGGCATCCAGATAGGCCACGCCGACGCCGCCCAGCACCAGACCGACCAGCCCGAGCTTGACCAGCAAGCCACCCCATCGCCGCAGGAACGACTTCCCACCACCTTTGCCTTTTTTGGCGGCGGGCTTGCGCACCGGCTTCTTGGCGGCAGGCCCTTTCGACTTACCCGCAGCCTTCTTTTTCGGGCTGCTGCGGCGAACGGGCGCACGCTTGTTGGACTGCGACACAGGTTCAACTCCCACTGCTTTTAGCAAGCTCACTGCATACCTGATCTTTTATCAAAAGGCGGGTAGTATACGCGCACTATCCCGTTTTCCCCAGCCAACAGGTCCGCAAACAACATGAAGAAATACGACGTGTACTCCATTGGGAACGCCCTTGTGGATATGGAATTCGCCGTGGACGACAGCTTCCTGGCCGGCCTCGGTATCGACAAAGGCGTCATGACTCTGGTGGACGAAGCCCAACAACAGCGTCTGTACGAAGCCCTGGCCGGCCACACCGGCAAAATGGCCAGCGGCGGTTCGGCGGCTAACACCATCATTGCGGTCAGCCATTTCGGCGGCAAAAGCTTCTACTCGTGCAAAGTAGCCAACGACTCGGCCGGCGACTTCTACGTACAGGACCTGGTGAAAGCCGGTGTCGACACCAACCTGCACCAGGAGCGTGACCCCGGCACCAGCGGCCGCTGCATCGTCATGATCACCCCGGACGCCGAGCGTACCATGCATACTTTCCTGGGGATTTCCGAGAAAGTGGCCGTCCAGGACCTGAATGCAGACGCCATCGCCGCATCCGAATACATCTATCTGGAAGGCTACCTGGTCACCTCCCCCACCGCCCGCGCCGCAGCCATCGAGGCCCGCAAGATCGCCGAAAGCCGGGGCGTGAAGACCGCTCTGACCTTCTCAGACCCCAACATGGTGAAATTTTTCCGTGACGGCCTGCAGGAAATGGCTGGCACTGGCGTCGACCTGCTGTTCTGCAACCGTGAGGAAGCCCTGCACTGGGCCGACACCGACAGCATCGAAGAAGCCGCCGAGCGCCTGAAGGCCACCGCGAAAACCTTCGCCATCACCCTGGGCAGCGAAGGCGCACTGGTCTATGACGGCCACAACCTGCACAAAATTCCCGCGGTACCGGTGAAGGCTATCGACACCAACGGGGCCGGCGACATCTTCGCAGGCGCCTTCCTGTATGGCCTCACCCACGGCTACGACTTCAGCCGCGCCGGCGCCCTGGCCACCAAAGCCGCCGCCAAGCTGGTCACCCAATTCGGCCCCCGCCTGAAACCTGAGGAACACAAACCGCTGCTGTAACAACCAGTTGCGCGCGCGATTCCGACTATCGGCTCCAAGTCATGCGGAATCGCGCTATCTTCCCCCGCCCGTCCCCGCCAGATTGTCTACACTGAAAAGACCGCCGCATTGCGGACCCCCTATCGGCACTGGAAAGGCAGTCCCATGTTTCTCGAGTCCAACTACACCGAGCAGTTTGAAAAGGTGGACAACCACACCAAGCACCTGCTGGAAGTGGCCCTGCAGGGCATTCCGCCCCTCGGCCCGCCTCTGACTTATGAGTGCTTCGAGGACCTGTATTTGGCGCCCAGCAACCAGGGCTGCGTGTTTGTGGTGGAAGAAGGCGCCATTGGCCATCAGCAGGATGGCAAAACCCTGTTCCATTACGACGCTGGCGACCTGGTCGGCATGACCCAGGGCAGCGAAATGCCCCGCGCCAAGTACTACGCCGAATCCCCCGTGATATTGCGCCCCTACAATCGCGACGCGTTGTGGGCCGCCGCCATGGCCAACACCGACAAAGCCCGCGACTGGGGCACTTACCTGATCGCCGAGTGGGGCCGCCAGACCGCCGTCATCGCCGCGATTGAACCGGAAATGGATCGCACGTCGTTGGGCTTCCAGACCTTCAAGACCGGCGAAGTCATCATTCAGGAAGGCACCGAGTCCGACACTGTGTATTCCATCGTGGAAGGCCATGCCGAAGTGTTCGTGAATAACATCAAAGTCGGCGAAGTGCTGGAAGACGAAATTTTTGGAGCGCTGTCGTTGCTCACGCATAGCCCCCGCACCGCCACCGTGATTGCCGACACCCGCTGCCTGGTGATGGTGGTACCACGCCACCAGTTTGAAACCATGATCAAGACCCATCCGCGCATCTGCTTAAGCCTGATGGAAAACATGGCCCGCCAGATCGTGGCGCTGAACAAGCAGGTCACCGCTGCCAAGAATCCCTGATCAACGCATCTAGTTAGATGCCAGTTCATCCGTTAGAGCCAGATCCATCTGTTAGAGGTAGTCCCATGGATGCCACCGTGAAACACGATATCGTTCACTTCGATCCGCCGTCGCTGAAAGCCGTGGAAAAGGCCACTGCTTTCTCGCGCTTCTACTTCAAGCCGCAGTATTTCGGCCTGGAAAACGTCAATGCACTGCAGCCGGCGTTGTACGTGAGCAACCATTCCATATACGGCGTGCTGGATTCGCCGCTGCTGTTCGAAAAATTGCTGAAAGATAAAAACATCGTGCTGCGCAGCCTGTGCGATCACTTCCATTTTGAAGTACCCCTATGGCGCGACATGATGGTCGACAGTGGCGCGGTACCCGGCACCCGGGAAAATTGCGCCCGCCTGATGGAAGCCGGTGAACATATTCTGGTGTACCCCGGTGGTGGCCGCGAAGTCGCAAAGCGCAAAGGCGAAGAATACAAACTGACCTGGAAAACCCGCACCGGCTTCGCTCACATGGCCATCAAGCATCAGTATCCGATCATTCCGGTGGCTGCACTGGGTGCGGACGATGCGTATGACGTGGTGTACGA
>DATLII010000434.1:0-5164 GCA_035539495.1 Dongiaceae bacterium | reverse complement strand
GGTCGGAGGCGATGCCTTTCTGGCGTAATTCCCCGCGAATGCGGATGGGGCCAAAACCTTGCTGGGAGCGATGTCGCACCCAGACATCAGCGAAACGGCGGTCGCTTTGCAGCCCGGCGTCCACCAGCTGCGTCAGAACAGCGGTCAGGTCCTCTTCCGCGTGTTCACCCGCCAGCTTCTGCTGCAATTCGTGGAGGCTGTGTTCCCGCCGCGACAACAGTTGCAGGGCCTGCTGGCGGATCTGGTCGCGCGATGAACCAGGCTTTTCTAGAGAGCCAGGCTTTGCAGAACCTGGATTTGAGGAATCAGAGTTCGTGGACACAAAATTTTCGGCTAGCAGAAAGTAAAACGGGGGCTTGAGGCCCCCGTGCTGATATCAGGCTGGAAACAGGCTGTTCACCTTGGCGATATAACGTTCCATCGCCTCGGCGGCTGTCATGCCTTTGATTTTTTGACGCTCGTCGAACTTCGCACGATCCACCATCTTGGTAACGGCGGGACGACGACCGCTCACGTCGCCTTCGTTGGCCTGCTTGAACAGCGCATACAGAGCCAGCATGGTGAATTGGTCCGGCGGTGCAGTGAGCGTGTTCAGGCGAGCCTTGGCAGCAGCAAAGTGTTGCTTGAGCTCCTCGGATACTGCGTCGGCTGACGCCGCTGCCTTGACCACTTCCTTCAGCGCGGGTTTAGCTGCCGCTTTTGGAGCCGCTTGCGCTGCAGGCTTCGCCGTTTCTGTTCTATTTGGTGATACCGCAGCGGCAGGCCGGGCTGTACTCACCAATTTGGGCGCCACTGACTTTGCCACGGGGCGCGGGGTATTAATACGACCTGTATGAGCCAGGGGGCGAACGGATTCTTTGGCCAGGGCCAACTCCCCCGCTTCCACCAGATCGTCGAACAGTTTCTGACTTTCTTCCAGCACCAAATGAACGGTGCCCGTACCGAGCACGCTGAGGCGCCCGACCAAACTGGCCTCGTCGCCGTAGGGCTGACCCATATCGACGATTTGCTGATACAGGCGTGCTCTTTCCGCATCCATTTTGCTGAACAGGCCAATGCCCGCCAGCCGCACCCGCTTGGCATTGATCTTCAAGCGATCGGCCAACGACACTGGTTCCGACACCATGTCTTTGAGTTTGCCCATGTTATTCATCCTGTGAGTTGTGCTGTCTGCGGTATCGTACACAATGTTGTGCGGGGAGAGAAATCGCCGGATGGAATTATCAGATTGTTGTTATTTGGCCATTGAATGTAGTTGAGCGAACTGGCAGCGCGGAGAGTGGGGCCAGGTTGGTCCCACACCGCTCCTGCGACCGGTTTAATTGGCTCTATTTTTACTTGGCTTTCTTGTGCTGCTGGCGTTCGATGAATTCGGATTTAGCTGCCAGGAATCCCATTTTGACGGAGTCCCACGCGATTTCCAGACCATCCTTGATGTCGGTCCATGCGTCTTCCGCAGCACCTTCCAGCTGTTTTAATCTGACCTGCAAGTCTTGCTGCTTAACCTTTAGCTCCTTGATGGTTTTATCGAGTTTAACCTTCGCCTCATCCTGGGCGTCGTCGAGTCGTGCTTCCAACCGGTTGATGTCATATTCCCATTCTTCCAGCTGTGCTTTGAGTTTTTCCAGGTATTCGTTGCGCTTACTCATGGTGCACCTCCTTGTTGGTGTATTAGCACTCTGACAGATGTGGTGGTGTTTCACCTTGATACATATCAAGTCGAATGGATGACCGGCGCAGCTACCGCAATCATTCGGTTCAACAGCTCGTCAGCTCAATCGCTTGACTACATTGTAAAAATTCCATCGGCACTGCGGTTCCATTAGAATCGGTGACCACAGATTCATCGTTCCGGCCCACCAGCCAAATTGTCCAAGGGATTCTGGTCACTCATGTATAACGCGCCTTATGGAATCGGCATTCGCGGCTGCGGTCTCGCCGTGGGAACACAACGCTTCAGCAACGAAGAACTGATGCAGGCGTTCGACATTCGCATCAAAGCATCCTTCGTGGAAAACAGCGTCGGCAGCAAAACCCGCCATTTTATCGCTGACGATGTGAGCACATCGGATCTCGCCACACAGGCCGCCGAACGTGCGCTGGAATCCGCTGGCCTGTCAGTGAATGATCTTGATCGCATCATCGTCGCCACATCCACTGCGGATTATTTATCGCCATCCACCGCCTGCGTGGTGCAATACAAATTGGGTGGCAAAGGTTTTCCCTGTCATGACATCGGCGCCGCCTGCAGCGGATTTGTGTATGCGGTGGACCAGGCCATTCGCTACATCGCCACCAGTGATCGTCATGTGCTGGTAATTGGCGTGGATGTACGTTCGCGCACGCTGGACATGCAGAATAAACGCACCGCATTTCTGTATGGTGACGGCGCTGGCGCGGTCGTGATCAGTCGCACGCGGGAGCCATCCCGCGGTTTTATCGCCAGCCTGTTGTATGCCGATGGAGCGGGCCATGACGCGGTGTACGTGCCGTCGTTGGGTTTTGCCCGCGCGCAGGAAGTGCAACCACCGCTGCTGACCATGCCCAATGGCCGACGGGTATCCGAGAATGCGGGCATTGGCATTCCCAGTTTGTGCGAGCAATTGTTGGCGAAGACTGATTACCGTCTGAGCGACATCGATTTCTATCTGTTGCACCAACCCAACTTGTATTTGCTAAGGGCGGTGTGCGATGAAATGGATATTCCCGACGACAAGACCGTGATTAATTTTCCTCAATACGGCAATACAGTGGCAGCTTCGGTGCCGATTGCGCTGTGTGAGGCGGTGGAACAGAAACGCCTGCACGCCGGCGATCGCGTGTTGATGTGCGCGGTGGGTGGTGGCTTTACCGGCGGTGTGCATCTGCTGCATTGGTGTGGGCAGGATGATTTTTTGTCATGACGTCACCTGTTGAGCTTGCCCCTGCCCTGCCTTTTGCCGATCAGCCTGTGTTGATTACCGGCGCCAGTACCGGTATCGGTTTTGCTTGTGCGCAAGTGTTGGTGGATGCCGGCGCCCGTCATCTGATTTTGACAGCTCGCAATGGAGAGAGACTGGCAGCAGCGCAGGCGCAATTACAGGCCAATGCAACAGTGCACGTGGATACGCTAGTTTGCGATCATACCCAACGCGATGATCTGGACCACCTGCTGATGCATTTGGATGAACTCGGCTGGCCCGGCACACTGATCGCGAATGTGGGCGTGAATCCGGTGCACGAATACGGCCCGAAAAAAATGCACAGTTTGAGTTTCGAACAGATTCAGTCCGCGGTTACTACCAACATCACACATACGTTTTATTTATTAGGCACCACGCTGAAAGCAATGCGCAGCGAACGGCGCGGACGTATTTTGCTGGTGGGCTCGCAAGGTTGGCGTCACGGCATTCCAGGGCAGGCGTTGTATAACCTGAGCAAGAGCAGTCTGGCGGGGCTGAAAAATTCAGTGGTCGGCGAATATGGCGGTAGCGGGATTTTCTGTCACCTGCTCAATCCAGGCCTGGTGCTGAATGAACGTACGCTGCGGTTGCGGCAAAACAATCCACAACTGGCGGCGCAAAAAGGTGTAACGGAAATGGATGTGGCGCAGGCGGCACTGCAACTGCTACTCATTGATGATCTGGCAGAAAACGGCCGCGAGCGGGATATCTGACAACGCCCACCCACCTGCATCAATTAGCGCCGGGTTGATATTCCAGACAGATTCCTGCCCAGGACACCCCACCGCCCACTGCGTGTAAAACCAAACAATCGCCCGGTTTGAAGGCGTGATCCGGTCGATTGATCCATTGGTGATAATTAACGAACACCGTGGGGCACCCCATATTGCCAAAGTCGGCAAAATTGCGGGCCACCGCGGTATCCGGAATATGGCAGGCAGATGCCACCGCCGAGTTCTTGCTGGCGTCTACCTGATGGGCAATGTAATGCCGCACCTGATCAGCATTCACGTCCGACACCGTCAACAAATCCTGCAACGACTTCACCCAGTAGCGACCGATGGCTTCGATACCTTCCGGCTTCTGCTCAAAGGAAAAGTAATACTGTGCCGGATCGTACTGATCCAGCTGCACCGGAAATTCACCCTTTACCATCATCGTGCGAATCAAACTGGGATCAGTGCCGTGCACCACGCCACGCACGCGCCATTGTTGCGATGCCCGCACCGCGACTGCGGCAGCGCCGTCGCCAATGGCCGCACTCATCTGAAGAACGTCGGGGTTGGCAAATTTGCTTAAGGTCTCCGTGCAGATGATAACGCCGCAGCGGGCACCGGATTCCAGCCACTGCAATGCCTGGATGAAAGCTAGCACGCCGGTGGAGCAACCGGATTTGATGTCCCAACAACTGACATTGGTAAAACCAAACTCACCCGCCAGCAAGGCGCTGGCGGTAGTCACCGGCATAGGATTGGAGATGCCCGCCAGGATGAAGAATTCGGCCTCTTCCAGCAGCGCCGGGTTACGCTCCAGCAGGCGCGTCAAAGCGCTTCGGGCCAGATCGAGAGAATTCTGTTGCGGCTGGCAGAAATAACGCTGACGAATGCCCATGCTCTGCTCGACAAAACGCACCAGGCGTGGCGCATCGCTTTTTCCCAATCGGTCAAACAGCGCGGCGTTGTCCACCTGATCCAATGCGTTGAAATCGCAAGTGGCAACATCAGTGATCTCGATTCCGGTACGGTATTCGCGGGCTTTCAGCACGGCCAGTCCTTGTTATCTTGTTATATAAAAGGTGCAGATAGTTTTTTGATGGAAAAGCGTCGCACTAAAAGATCAGCGACAAAAAAATCGAGCTGCAGAGCTTATTCTACTGTTGTTCTTCAGCTCGCGCGATTGCTTGCAACACATTACGTGAAGCCGTTCGTAGCAGCCACACCATCAATTGTCTTCACCCATTTTCGCAGCTACGCTAAAAAAATAGCGTCTCAATTCCCGAGTGGCATTTCAGACATGGAGTCAGCACATGCCCGACATTCAGCATTCTATCGCAAACCATCATTTCCGCACGCGCTTGTTTTGCCTTATCGCCCTGCTACCCACGATCGCGCCCGCTATGGCAGCAGACAGCAAAGGGACGCTCACATTTTCACTGGAAAACGACCTGCTCGGCGCAGGTTCCGATGCCCACTACACCCATGGCACCGAACTGAGTTATGTCA
>DATLII010000433.1:0-8028 GCA_035539495.1 Dongiaceae bacterium | reverse complement strand
GGCTGATTGGCATATACTCAAACAAGGCGCGGATTATAACCCACTACGGAATTCCATGGCATCGGACCAGCACAAACCCCAGGGTGAGCCGGAAGAAACCTTTTTCCTGCCGGATTTGTGTGCCCGTCAGCCGGTGTTCTTCCTGGTATTGATCGCCCAGCTGTTCTCCCTGGTGGTCGTACTGATCGACAGTGGCCTGTTTCCTTTCGACTGGCAACAATTGGGGCTGGTGTCCCTGTTCGTGCAGTGGGTAGCCTTGTCCAGCGCGGCGCTGCTCTGCCGGATGCGGAGTTTTCTGCAGCGCCTGCCGCAGGAAAGGGCAGTGCTGATCAGCTATCTGCTGATTCCACTCAATACCTGGCTGGTGAGCCTGGTCAGCCTGTACGCGCTGACACCCACCCGTCAGCCCCTGCAAGCTCTGCTATTCGAGGAGGAAGTGCTGCGCAACGTGGCGGGTGCAGCCATCATCGGTGGCCTGGTGATTCGCTACTTTTACCTGCAGGCCATGTTGATCGCCCGCCGCCAGTCCGAGCTGCTGCATCGCATTCAGGCCCTGCAATCCCGTATTCAGCCCCACTTCCTTTTCAATAGCATGAACATCATCGCCAGTCTGATCGAGACCAGCCCCCGTCAGGCCGAAACCGTGGTGGAGGATCTGTCGGCCCTGTTCCGCGCCAGCCTTAATCATGTCGGTAACCAGGTACCGGTGGCGGAGGAGATCGACCTATGCAAACGCTATATGAATATCGAGCAACTGCGGCTGGGCAACCGTCTGCAGGTGCAATGGGAGCTGCGTACGATCCCGCAGGAGGTAAAGATTCCGCTTCTCACCTTGCAGCCACTCCTGGAAAACGCCATTCTGCACGGTATACAGCCGTTACCAAAAGGTGGACTCGTCGAGATAATTGCCGGGTATACTCATGGTATCTTTGAGCTGACAATTACCAATCCTTTTGCCGCCCCTGCCTCGGGCAAGACGGCGGAGGTCGAGCGGGGCAACAGGATGGCCCTGGACAATACCCGTAACCGGCTGGTGGCGCTGTATGGCGAACGCGCCAAACTGACGGGTTATCCGGAGGGAAATCGGTACATCACGCGGCTGTCGTACCCGTTTGGTATCGACCCGCCGCCAGCCAAAGCCAATAAGACAACAACAAAAAGAAGTGTGGCCCCATGATTCGAGTGCTGATTTGTGATGACGAGCCCCTGGCCCGTGACCGCATGCGCCGCATGCTGGAAAAAATTCCCGCTACCCTGTGCGTGGGTGAAGCGGAAAACGGGGAGGAGCTGTTGATACAGGTGCCGACCGTGCATCCTGATCTGATCCTGCTGGATATTCGCATGCCCGGCATGGATGGCATCAAAGCCGCCTCCCGGCTCAGCGAAAGTGACAATCCCCCTGCCATTGTGTTTTGCACGGCTTACGACGAGCACGCCATCGCCGCGTTCAAAGTCAACGCCATCGATTACCTGTTGAAGCCCGTGCGGCAGGAAGACCTGGAAAAAGCCCTGCATAAAGCATCGCGGGTGAACAAGGCGCAACTGGCCACCGTGCGCAAGGAAATGGGAGATGAAGACGAGGCTCCCGGTCACAACGGCCAAAAGGCCCGCGAATACATCAGTGCGCGCAGCCGACGTGGTATCGAACTGATTCCGGTGGCAGACGTGCGTTATTTCCTGGCGGATCAGAAGTACGTCACCGTGCGTCACAGCCAGGGCGAAACCCTGCTGGACGAAACCCTGAAAGAACTCGAAGACGAATTCGGCGATCGCTTTGTGCGCGTGCACCGCAATGCCCTGGTAGCGCTGGCCTATGTGGAAGGGCTCGAGCACCGCAACAACCAGCATCAACTGCGATTGCAGGGGGTGCCGGAACGCCTCACCGTCAGCCGTCGTCACGCCTCCTCGATCAAGAAACTGCTGCAGAGTTTGTAAGTCCCTTCGGCCCGTCCCTGCGGCGGGCCTGTTTCGTTACTGTTCATCGACTTTTCCATGCTGTCTATCCATGCCGCCTACGCCCATGAAAACCGCCAGCGTCTGTGGTAGTGTGGCTGCCGAGTTTTCAGCACGTTTTTTTAGCACAAGGCAGGCACTTCATGAGCGGCAATCTTCTGCGCATCGCCACCCGGCAAAGCCCTCTGGCCCTGTGGCAGGCAGAGTTCGTCAAAGCACAGTTGATTCAGTACCACCCCGGCTTGCAAGTCGAGCTGGTCACCATGAAAACCAAGGGCGACGTGATTCTGGATACGCCGCTGGCCAAGGTGGGTGGCAAGGGCCTGTTTGTGAAAGAACTGGAAGTGGCCATGCTGGAACACCGCGCCGATATCGCCGTGCATTCCATGAAGGATGTGCCGGTGGATTTTCCCGAAGGATTGGGTCTGGCGGTGATCTGCGAACGGGAAGATCCGCGCGATGCGTTTGTTTCCAATCACTATGCGAATTTTGATGAGTTGCCCCAAGGCGCCCGCGTCGGCACCTGCAGTTTGCGCCGACAAAGCCAGATCCGTTCCCGCCGCCCCGACCTGCAGATCCTGGATCTGCGCGGCAATGTGAATTCCCGCCTGCAGAAACTGGACGACGGCCAGTTCGACGCCATCATCCTGGCCTGCGCCGGCCTCAAACGGCTGGGCTTCGAATCCCGTATCCGTGCGGCCTTGCCGCCCGAGCTGAGTCTGCCCGCCGTGGGCCAGGGTGCTGTGGGCATTGAGTGCCGTCTGGATGACACCCGCACATTGCAATTGCTGGAGCCGCTGCGTCATGCCGACACTACAACGCGGGTGCTGGCGGAACGAGCCATGAACAATCGTCTGGAAGGTGGCTGCCAGGTGCCGATCGCGGGCTATGCGGAACTGCAGGGCGATCAGATCTGGCTGCGCGGGCTGGTGGGCGAGCCGGACGGTTCCCAACTGGTACAGCACGAAATCCGTGGTGCTGTTGCCGATGCCGAGGCCCTCGGTCGTCAGTTGGCCGAGCGTCTGCTGGCAGACGGTGCGGCGGAGATCCTCCGTCGTCTGTACGGTAGAGGCTGACGTCATGGCGCATCCACTGCAAGGACGCAAAGTCGTGGTCACCCGCCCCAGCGGCCAAGAGCAGGATCTGATGCTGGCATTGGAACAGGCGGGTGCCAAACCGTTGTCATTTCCCACCTTGGCGATTGAAGCACGGGAACCGGATCTGGCCGACCGCCAGAAGATGCTGGATCTGGACCGCTACTACGCCGTCATTTGTGTATCGGTCAACGCGGCCCGATTGGGTCTGGATTTGATGGCGGACTTCTGGCCGCAGTGGCCTGTGCAGCAGCACTGGTTTGCAGTGGGCCCCGCCACCGGCGAGGCCATGTCCGACTGGGGCCTGAACGTCAACGTGGCGCAGCAAGGTTCCACCAGCGAGACCCTGCTGGATCATCCATTACTGCAGGACGTATCGGGTCAGCAGATTCTGATTCTGCGTGGCGAGGGCGGCCGGGAAAAGTTGGCGGACACGCTGCGTCAGCGCGGTGCTGGGGTGGACTACCTGGCGTTGTATCGACGGGTGAAGCCGGCCACCAATCCGCGTCCATTATTGGCCCTGCTGGATCAGCCCGACAGCCCCATTATCACCGTGACAAGTGGGGATGGTTTGCGTAACCTCATGACGTTGGTGGGCAACCGGTTGAATCGCCTGCAGCAATGCCCACTTCTGGTGGTCAGTGGACGACTTGCCGAATTTGCCCGACAGCAGGGATTCACCACGGTGTGGCAGGCGACCAGCCCCGCTACGGCGGATGTGATTGCCGCGCTGAACCGGGCGCTGCATCCCGCACTCCACTGAATTTGAATTCCGTTTTCATATTCAGATTTTGAGTATTCAGATTCTTTCAGTATCAGGTCTCAAGTCTTCAGGTTTTGTATCAGGTATCAGGGCGCATGACAGACGAACAGAATCCCGCATCTCCCTCATCGGCGCCGCTGCCACCGCCTCCCATTTCGCCGGCTCCGTCGCAACCGGAAAAGCCTGCCGGTGCTCGTCTGAGTGTCAGTGCCCGATTAGCGCTTCTATTGTCGTTGCTACTGGCGTTTGCCGCGTTGGGTGGTGCTGGGTATCTGTTTTATCTGCAGCAGCTGCAGCACGTTGCCTACGCTGAAGACCAGTTGAATCTGGTCAGCCAGATCAGCGATCGCGGTACACAGATCACCGCGCTGAAAAATGAATTGCAGCAGGCGACGCAGCAACTGGCGCAGGATCGTGCCGCGTTGATGAAAGCCACGGAATCCCGCGCGCAGTTGCAGGGGCGCATGGCGGCGCTGGAGAAAGAAATCACCCAGATCACCGGCGCCCATCGCATCGACTGGATGCTGAAGGAAGTCGAACATTTCATTTTTGTGGCTGAGCGTCGGCTGAGTCTGCTGGGTGATGCCAATGGTGCTTTGGCGCTGTTGCAGGAAGCGGACGACATCGCCCGCGCCATGCAGGAACCCGCTGCACGTCCGTTGCGTGATGCATTGATTCAGGACATGCACAATCTGAAATTGGCTGCGAACACCAACGTTGATACCGACGGCCTGTTCCTGCGTATCGACCAGCTGGTGGATCGCGTGCCGGCTCTGAATATTCCCCGCTACGAGCTGTACCAGGATCCAGCTGGCGCAGGTTCCGCCCAGGCGCTGCCGGAAAATGGTCTGCCGTTGTTCTGGCGCCGTTTCACCGATTTCATCCGTTCACTGGTGCGGTTCGAGAAACACGAAAAAGCCAAACCGTTGCTGTTGACGGCGGAGCGCGATTATCTGGCCCAAAGCATCGTGCTGTTGCTGGAGCAGAGCCAGCTGGCATTACTGCGCAGTGATTCCCAAGCCTACCGGCTCAGCCTCACCGAGGCGCGGCGTCGCGTCGACAATTACATTCATCTGCAAACCCAGGAATCCACGCTGTTCCTGGCGGAGCTGGATGCGCTTATGCAAGTAAAACTGCGGCCGCCCATGCCCAGTATTCAAGGTTCTGTGGGAGCCGTGCAGGCGTTCCGTGAATTCTGGTCGCGGGAAAAAATCGAGCGTGAGCAACTGGTGCTGAAAATGGAACGGCAATCGCCATCGAGGCCGACTTCTGCGCCCGCACCCGTTGAAACGCCCGCCGTACCTGCGGGGGAGGCTAAGCCTTGATCCGGTTGCTGCGACTGATCGCGTTTAAGCCCTCCACCGTCATGTTCCTGATGATGGGCAGTCTGGTGGGCGCGCTGTTTTTCAAAGCGGTGGCCAAAGATCCCGGCTACGTGCTGCTGGCCCACGGTCGCTACACGCTGGAGACCAGTTTGTTACTGGGCTTGGTGGCGCTGATTCTGTTTATCGTGCTGCTGTATTGGATCTGGTTATTCCTGCGTTGGGTGTTCGATCCGCTGCGGGGCCAGCGCAAGGCCAATGTAAAAACCATCAAAGGTCTGATCGCGTATGCGGAAGGCGACTGGTCCAACGCCGAGCGCCTCATGGCCAAGGGCGCAACCGGTAATGAAGTGGCGCTGATCAATTATCTCACCGCCGCCCAGGCTGCCCACGAGCAGGGACAAGACGACCGCCGCGACGACTATCTGCGGCTGGCGCATCAATCCACCAAAGGCGTGGAAACGGCTATCGCTCTCACCAAGGCCCGGCTGCAATTCCGCAGTGAGCAATGGGAGGAATCCCTCGCCACTTTAATGGTGCTCAAGCAGAACGAAAAACTGCCCAGCTATCCCACCGTGATCAAAATGCTGTCCGAGGTGTACATCAAGCTGGAAGATTGGGACAGCCTGCTGCAACTGCTGCCGGAACTGCAGAAGCGCAAAGTGCTGGATGGTGACGAATACAGCGATCTGCTGCGGCGTTGCCATGAAGGCAAACTGAAGCAGTCACTGCGCGGCAACGAAGAAGATCGCCTGAACAATTTGCATCAGGCATGGCAGCATGTGCCACGCAAACTGCATCACGAGCCGGCGCTGCTAACGACCTATGTCGAAGGGCTGATTCAACTCAACGCTGGTGACGAAGCCGAGCGTCTGTTGACCGACGCGCTGCGCAAAGATTGGGACGACAACCTTGCCCGGCTATACGGCACTGTGCGCGGCGCCGATGCCGCAAAGCAATTGCAATGGGCCGAGAACTGGCTGCGGGAACGCCCCAACAACGCCATGCTGCTGCTGACACTCGGGCGCCTGAGCCTGCAGCTGCAACAGTGGGATCAGGCGCGGCAGTATTTCGACGCCAGTCTGCGAGCGCGCAAATCAGCCGAAGCACATGGTGAATTAGGGCGTCTGCTCAGTCACTTGGGTGAGCACCAAGCCAGTAACGACAATTTCCAGCAGGGCTTGGCGATGATTTCCCAGCGTCTGCCGGATCTGCCGATGCCGGAGCGCTAAACTCCGGCTTGCGCCAGCGACACGCATCACAAAAACCGGTGGTCATTCTACTGCCGGTTTCATACTTGCAAATTGCGCCAATTTTGCAGAATCTATCCCCGAACCGAACCATTCACGGATCGACAGCAAGGGGAGCAGCATGAACGACATCAATTCAGCACCGGATCAACAACGTGACTTGTCGCCGGACGAGCGCAACTGGGGCATGTTCTGTCATCTGGCCGGTTTTGCCGGGTTGCTGATTCCCTTCGGCAGCATCGTCGGTCCGTTGGTAATCTGGCTGGTCAAGCGGGATCAAATGCCATTCGTGAATTACAACGGCAAGGAAGCGTTGAATTTCCAGATCACGTATGGCGTGGCGTTTCTGATCAGCGTTGCACTGATGTCGGTATTGATCGGCTTCCTGCTGATCGCCGTCGTGGGCATCGCCTGGCTGGTGTTCACCATCATTGCCATCTCTGCCAGCAGCAAGGGCGAGTACTATCGTTTTCCGTATATCTTCCGCGTTATTAATTGAGCGTAATGTTTTCCGCTCCGGTCACTGTGCCGGAGCGGTTTAGATCCCCTCAACCTTTCAGCACAGTCCCATTCTGATCCACCACTGTCAGATTCACCTGAATCCCCCGTCGTACGCTTTGGGTGACGGTGCAGAAGTCTTCGAATTTCTCCAGTACCTCGGGCAAATGGGGCAGCGCCTGCGCATCCTGCACCTTCAATTGCACGTCGAGCTTGCCGATACGCCAGCGCCCATCGATGCGCTCCAGATCACCGCTGACCACAGCGCTCACACCAGTGGGGTCGTCCTTGGCTTTGCGCAGCGCGAACAGCAGGCTGGCGCTCAGGCAGTTGCCTACTGCCGCGGCCAGTAATCGTGATGGGCTAGGTCCTTCGCCTTTGCCGAGGGGCGGCGTTTCGTCGGTGAGGATATCACCGAGATCGCCGAAATCGACTTTGAAGACGTAGCCTTCTAACAAAGTGAGGTTGACGGTGAAAGAGTTGGCGCTGCTCATGATGACGACCCTGATATTCAATCGATCAAACGAATAGACATTGTACCGGGATTCGAGCATTGACCAACACGAATGTGTAATCAGGCTAAATTGTGTGGCTCGGGGTATCGGAAGGAATATCTCAGCGGATGCCGAGATATTCCTTGTTTACCTTCAAGGATCCAAAAGAAGAGTACCATTCGCTTCTGGCGGGGCGATGTCAGTTGGTGTGTCAGGGGTTTTAAAATGGAATTGGCTTTGCAGTCGAATCTTTTCATTCTCATATAGCCCTGACATCTGGGCCAAATTGGCTCCCCCCAACGCGTTGAATTCATTGCGGCTGGCAATGCCTTCCTCATCCCAGCTGCCTTTTGCGATGGACGCGATGTGGCCCTGATTCGGATTGTTTGCCGTGCCGCCGGGAATGATTTCGCTGTAGATGTTCATGTGATGTTCGCCAAAGCCAACTTTCAGTCTATGCGCGGCGAGGGTATCAAGCTGTTCTCCGCCGGGGTTAAAAGCATTGAAAATCGACGGTTTCGGGTCTGTAGTCATCTGCTCGGCGAAACAGGAGACCGGAAAGGTTTCATCTGCAAACATCGCGGAATTTGCTAGTTCGCCGTCGTCACGATCATAGTCGATGGTATTTGCGGTAATGGTTAAATTGCCAAAGCT
>DATLII010000432.1:0-5570 GCA_035539495.1 Dongiaceae bacterium | reverse complement strand
GTTACAAACCGCAGGAATTGTTTGACGCTGACGGCCGTTTGCGGGATGAATTTCGCAATCTGGCCCCCAAGGGCACCCGTCGCATGAGTGCCAACCCCCACGCCAACGGCGGTGTGTTGCGGCGCGATCTGAAACTGCCGGATTTTCGCGACTACGCGGTGCCGGTGCCTACCGCGGGGGCTGTGCGTTATGAAAATACCAAACCGCTGGGCGAATTCCTGCGCGATGTGATGCGGTTGAATTCCACCAGCTTCCGCGTGTTCGGCCCGGATGAAACAGCGTCCAACCGGTTGCAGGCGTTGTACGAAGTGTCGAAAAAAACCTGGATGGCGGATTTGTTGCCGGAAGATGCTGATGGCGGTGAATTGTCTCGCGATGGCCGGGTGATGGAGATGCTGTCGGAGCACACGCTGTTGGGCTGGTTTGAAGGCTATTTGCTGTCAGGGCGGCACGGTTTCTTCCACACCTATGAAGCCTTCGCTCATGTAGTGGATTCCATGTTCAACCAGCACGCCAAATGGCTGGACATTGCGCGCAATCATGTGCATTGGCGTGCACCGGTCTCCGCGCAGAATATTCTGCTGTCGTCGACGGTGTGGCGACAAGATCACAATGGTTTTTCCCACCAGGATCCCGGTTTCATCGACGTGGTGACCAACAAGAGTCCGTCGGTGACGCGGGTGTATCTGCCACCGGATGCGAATACCTTGCTGGTGACAGCGGACCACTGCCTGCGCACCACTGATTGCATCAACGTGATCGTGTCGGATAAGCAGAAACACATGCAGTTCACCACCATCAAGGAAGCCATTGTGCATTGCGCCAAAGGCATTGGCATCTGGCGCCGTGCCAGCAATGACGAAGGTGTGGAACCGGATGTGGTGCTGGCGGCTTGCGGCGATGTGCCCACACTGGAAGCGTTAGCGGCTACTGCGATTCTGCGGGAACGGTTGCCGGATCTGAAACTGCGTTTCGTCAACGTGGTGGATCTGTTCAAACTGCAGCCGGACACTGAACATCCTCACGGGTTGACTCACCGTGAATTCGACAGCCTGTTCACTACCGACAAGCCGATTATTTTCAATTTCCACGGTTATCCCTGGTTGATTCACAAGCTGGCGTATCGCCGCACCAATCATCCGAACTTGCATGTGCGCGGCTATAAAGAGCGAGGCAATATCAACACGCCGCTGGAACTGGCGATTCTGAATCAGATCGACCGCTTCAATCTGGTGATCGATGTGATTGATCGGGTGCCGGGACTGGCGGTGCGGGCGGCGCACCTGAAAGAGGAAATGAAAAACGCGATCATCGGCCATATGAATTACGCCCATACACATGGCACAGACAGCGAAGAGATCAACAACTGGGTATGGCCGTATTGAACGGAGTAGTGGCGCATGTCGAAACGATTGATTTACCTCATTCGGCACGGTGAAACCGAATGGTCTTTGAACGGGCGCCACACGGGCTCTACCGATATTCCACTGACTGAAAACGGCCGGGCGGTGGCAACGCGACTGGCATCGGCGCTGGACGGCATTCAATTCGATCTGGTGCTGACCAGCCCACTGCAGCGGGCTCGCGAAACCTGCGCGCTGGCAGGCCTGGAAGCGCAGGCCGAGGTGGATGCAGATTTGGTGGAATGGAATTACGGCCAGTACGAAGGCCTGACGCCGAATCAGATCCGCGCGGGCAATCCGGATTGGCTGGTGTTTCGCGATGGTTGTCCTGGTGGTGAAAGTTCTGAACATATCGGTGCGCGGGCAGATTGGGTAATCTCGCGCGTGCAGCTGTGTAAAGGTAACGTGGCGCTGTTTTCCCACGGCCATTTTTTACGGGTGTTCGCCGCGCGCTGGATCGGTCTGCCCGCCAGCGGTGGTTGTCATTTCCTGCTGGACACCGCCACGTTGTGCGTATTGAGTGAATACCACGGCAATCCGGCGATTCTGCACTGGAATGCGCCGGTGGCAAACTGACAAAAGGAATTTGCAATGTATGGCTGAGCCAACGTCTTCCACACCCGCTACGGTCAGCCTGGCCGATGAAGATGCTGTGCGGCGCTTACTGACGGATACGCTGTTCGGCCTGTGGGCCACGGTGAACAATTTGTCGCGCCTGCGCCCGTCCAAGCGTGAGCGCTATCGTGTGTCCATTTTTGGTTCCGCCCGCACCCAGCAGGATCATTGGGTGTATCAGGAAGTAAAAAAACTGTCGACAGCATTGAGTGCCATGGGCTGCGACATTGTCACCGGCGGCGGCCCTGGCTTGATGCAGGCGGCCAACGAAGGCGCGCATGAAGCTGGCAAGGATGTAGGCCAGCAGAACATTGGTATTCGGGTGGAGCTGCCGTTCGAACAAAGTGTAAATCCGTTTGTTGAACAGGCGTTCGAGCATCAGACTTTTTTCACCCGGCTGCACCAGTTCGTGTTGATGTCTGATGCATTTATCGTGGTGCCAGGTGGCATTGGAACGGTATTGGAATCCACGATGATCTGGCAGTTGTTGCAGGTGCGGCAACTGCACGACACGCCGTTGATTTTCGCCGGCCCCATGTGGCGAGGCCTGGTGGAGTGGGCAGGTACGCAGATGTTGCGACCCGGTTTCGAGCTGGCCAGCGCAGCGGACATGCAGATTCCGCAATGCGTGGATACCGCGGAAGAAGCCATCGCAATTGTGCGCGAGCATGTGGAACGCTGGAAATTGGCGCAGGTGAAAGCATAGGCGTGCGATAGGCCAGGCGAACCGCCAACAACCCGCAGGGAGAGCAGGATGGCAACGCTCAAAATCAATCCGGCCGCAGTGCCGGATTCTATTCGCACCGGCCTGTCGGCCAAGGCACTGGCGCAGTCGGTGCAGGATCATTTGCTTTTTCATCTGGGGCGTCCGCCCGAGGTAACCACACCCCATGACTGGTACGTAGCACTGGCCCGCAGTGTGCGCGACCGTATGTTGCAGCGCTGGCAGCAATCGGTGCGACGCTGGACTGGAGATCAGGTAAAAGTGGTGTCGTATCTGTCAGCGGAATTTCTGATGGGTCCTCAGCTTGGCAACAATCTGTTGGCGTTGGGCATTACGGACGCGGCGGCAACCGCAATGCGCAGTTTGGGGCAGGATCTGGATATTCTGCTGGAACAGGAGGAAGAACCGGGGCTGGGTAATGGCGGTCTGGGTCGGTTGGCCGCTTGCTATATGGATTCCCTCGCCACGCTGGAAGTGCCGGCCATCGGCTATGGCATCCGTTACGCTTTCGGTATTTTCGATCAAATCATTCGTGACGGTTGGCAGCAGGAACAGACCGATAACTGGTTGGCGCAGGGTAATCCCTGGGAGCTAATGCACCACAATGTGCAATATCAAGTGAATTTCGGCGGCCATACCGAACAGCAGCATGACAGCAACGGAAATCTGCGGGTGCTGTGGCGGCCCGGCAGTCGCCTCAAAGGCATTGCCTGTGACATCCCGGTACCGGGCTTCCGCGTCAATTCCTGTAACACGCTGCGATTATGGAAAAGCGAGGCGGTCGAACCCTTCGACTTTCAGGATTTCAATCGGGGCGATTATTACGGTGCGGTGCAGGAAAAGGTGCTGTCGGAAACGTTGTCGAAAGTGTTGTATCCCAACGATGAACCTGATGTAGGCAAGCGCCTGCGTCTGTCGCAACAGTATTTTTTTGTGTCCTGTTCATTGCAGGATATGTTGCGGTTGCTGGATGTGAGGGGCGCTGCGATTACGGCGTTTCCCGACTGCTTTGCCGTGCAGCTCAACGACACGCATCCGGCAATTGCGGTGGCGGAGTTGATGCGATTGCTGCTGGATGAGCGCGGCCTGTCTTGGGACGATGCCTGGAGCATCACGGTGCGTACCTTCGCTTACACCAATCACACGTTGCTGCCGGAAGCGTTGGAAACCTGGGGCCTGCCATTGTTTCAACAATTGTTGCCGCGTCCGCTGGAGATCATTTTCGAGATCAACCGACGCTTTCTGGATGAGGTGCGTAATCGCTACCCCGGTGACGATGCGCGCCTGGCCCGGATGTCGTTGATCGACGAACATGGGGGGCGTCGGGTACGCATGGCGCATCTCGCTACCGTGGGCAGTCATGCCGTCAATGGTGTGGCGGAACTGCATTCACGTTTGCTACAGGACACGGTGTTGCGTGATTTCGCCGAATTGTGGCCGGAAAAATTCTGCAACGTGACGAACGGGGTAACACCGCGCCGGTTCATGGCGTTGAGCAATCCCGGCTTGTCCCGTCTGCTGGACGCGACGCTGGATGCAGACTGGCCTAAGGATCTGACCAGCCTGCGCAATCTGGAAGCGTACAGCACCGACGCCGCTTTCCATGAGCAGTGGCAGCGGGTGCAGCGCCACAACAAACAGGTGTTGGCGCAGAAACTGGCGCAGCGTGCGGGCGTGGTGGTGGATGCGGATGCGCTGTTCGACGTGCAGGTGAAGCGTATTCACGAATATAAACGCCAGCATCTGAACCTGCTGCATGTGATTACGCTGTATCGGCGCCTGCGGGACAATCCGCAGCTGGATATCGTACCGCGCTGCGTGATTTTCGGTGGCAAGGCCGCGCCCGGTTATCGTATGGCAAAGCTGATCATCCGGCTGATCAACGGTGTGGCAAAAGTAGTGAACAATGATCCTGTGACGGCGGGTCGCTTGCAGGTGGCGTTCTTTCCAAATTTCAACGTCAAGAACGCCCACTTTATTTACCCGGCGGCAGATTTGTCGGAACAGATCTCGACGGCGGGAAAAGAGGCATCCGGTACCGGCAACATGAAGTTCACGCTCAATGGCGCGCTCACTATCGGTACGCTGGACGGCGCCAATGTCGAAATCCGTGATGCGGTGGGCGCTGACAATTTCTTTCTGTTTGGCCAGACAGCAGAACAAGTGACACAGCGGCAGGCTGCGGGTTACCGGCCACAGGATATCGCGGCGCAGGATGATGAATTGCGAGCGGTGTTGGAGCTGATCCGCAGTGGTTTGTTTGCCGATGGTGATGCCGCGTTGTTTCAGCCGCTGTACGACGAGCTGATGTGGCACGATACTTATCAACTGCTGGCAGATTATCGTTCCTATCTGGATGCCCAGGCGCAGGTGGAACAGGTATGGCGTGAACCGACGCGCTGGACCCGCATGTCGATTCTGAATGTGGCTCGGGCGGGAAAATTTTCGTCGGACCGGGCCATTGTCGAATACTGCAATAGCATCTGGAAGACGACACCCGTACCGGTGGGAATGACACCGAACGAGAGTGAACGAGCGGAAATCCTGATGCCTGTCCGGCAATGAGGCGATCTGGCAAGCGGTTACAGGGAGCGCGGTACTATGAGTAAGGCACCATGAGTAAGGCACCATGAGAAAGGCACCATGAGTACGGTACTTTGAGTACAGTATGATGGAAGTGCGATAGACGTTGGCGGGAACTTTTTTGCTCCAGCCGCGTAAGTAGAAATCACACCCGCAACTGTTGAGGCCTACCATGTCGACTGATAATGATGCTCCCTACGCAATCCAGCCCGGGCAACATTGGCCTCCTGGCGCATATCCTGACG
>DATLII010000431.1:0-2261 GCA_035539495.1 Dongiaceae bacterium | reverse complement strand
ACATGGGCCACGGCTGGGCCGCATGCGCCCGACAAAATCTGGTGATAGGCATCAAGAATGGCAGCAGCACCAGACACTGATCGCAATTCGATTGTCTTTTGTGCGGTGAGCAACATCGTATCCCAGCCTGCACGAAATCGGCGCTGAAAATTATCCGACCCTTGCTCTTTGATGTGGCGCTGTAGTTCCGTCGGCGCAAAAAAAAGCACCGGTTCAGGGCCTGGCAGCGGAATGCCAAAGCCTAACTTCGTCCAATGCGTAACACCGACCCAGCAGCTATAGGTGAGATTATCGCCGAAATGTGTGTGCACAGATCTGCGCACGCGAAGATTGCCCGACATATCGATGTACACGGCTTTTTCGTTGTTATTCAGTGCCGTCACCTCGGTGTAGTCGACCACTTCATCGTAGCAACCCAGCGAGCGCACGAATTCGAGATTGTTCCTGGATGTTAGTCCGACGACACGATAAAGACGGCGCTGGGCGTGATTCGCGGCCAATAGCGTTGCCGTGCCAAATGCTGTTTTACTCGATGCGGAACCGAATACCAGCGTGTGAGCACCGAAATAATCATGCGTTGCAAGAAATGCGTCGATCAAATAGGAAGTCATGAAAAGCGGACGGAATGCAACCTGCGCGTCAGCCGATTCATCCAAAAAATACTGATCAGAGGATTGGCGTACATAGGTATTGTATATCGCGGCCAGGCTGTTTCGGTTGGCAGACGCTTCCAAAAACGATTTTTCGCTAACTGCGCCGACTTTCAGAATGACATGTGATGCTGCGGGAAAAAGTCCATAGAAGCGTTCGCCAGTAGACAGTTGTGCGCAACGGGATTCTATGACGTCTGCAAATCCCCACACCGGTATTCTGCCCCACCCTTCCTTGGCGGGAAAAATATCCCAGTACTGCATCATGTCGCCCATGGCAACGTACGTGATGTTGTTAGAGCTGAGTCCAAACCGATCAATGCTGAATCGTATCTCGCCTTCCTGTAGCGGCCGGCTGCCTTCGTCAGATGTCGCGATTTCGGCCTGCTCAATGACTTTGCGATTTATCAGTAATTCTTGGGCGAGTGATGAGGCCATGACGTTCTCCGGCAGCGCGAGCAAATCTGAAAAAGCAATAAGCAGGCGAAACCGGATGCGGCGTTCCCTGCGTGCATCGTGGAGACCGATTCTGGCACGTTTTGCTCATTAAGATGCAATGAGAGACGGTTTATTTTTTTGAATCAATGTAAAGATTGTGTGATGAAAGGAGCCGACGAAGGTGCTAATGACTGAAGGCTCAAACGCAACATCAGCTGATGCTGCGTTGTAATGACAAATCATTCCTGTTTCAGAATTTCTTCCACTTGCTGAATGGCGGCGCGTAGCAATCCTTTGCGTGCTTGCTCGGTGTTCATCGCCCGCGCAATCAGCACGGCGCCAACGGCTTGTGACAACAGGGCCCAGGCGGCGCTGTCGTCGTCTAATTGTTCTACCAGTTGATCCTTGAGTTGCACGATCAGATTTTCATAGGACTGTCGGGTGTCCGCGTCGGACCGCGCCACTTCAGCGCTCAATGCCGGCAAGGGACAGCCCTTCCCGGGATGGGCGACATGCGCTTCGCTCAAATAGGCTTTTGCCATTTTCAACAGCGATGCGCGGTCCTTGCTGGAAAACATGGTCTGGGTGCGGACCAATTCAGTTTCGAGAATGGCCTTGAGAAATTCCGATTTGGAATCGAAGTGAGTGTAAAACGCACCGGACGTCAGCCCTGCTGCGGCCATGAATACATCGACGCCGGTGGTGCCAAAGCCTTTTTCCTTCGCCAGCGTGCCTGCGGTTTCCAACAACTTGGCGCGAGCCTCTGCTTTGTATTCGGGTTTGTAGCGCATTCCATCCTTCCATCATTTGAACGTTTGACACTGGAAAAAGCATAGCATAACCTTCGTTATCATAACGATGGTTATTCAATTGTTAGCCAGTGCGGAGACCTCTCATGGCAAGCCAGGATTTACACCCGTTTGACCAGGCCATCCGGCTTGAGCCTTCTGCATCAGGCAGTTACAGCGGCCATATTCCCCAGACCTACGCCAATATGGTGGGGCCTTTCGGTGGGGTGATTGCCGCCGTTGTGCTGAATGGCATTCTGAACCATCCAGAGCGTTTAGGGGACCCGGTTACACTGACCGTGAACTTCGCCGGCCCGATTGCTGACGCGCCTTTTGAACTGCAGGTCCGTGCCCTGCGAACCAATCGTACCAATCAGCATTGGTT
>DATLII010000430.1:0-11615 GCA_035539495.1 Dongiaceae bacterium | reverse complement strand
GGAGGAGATCAATTGCAGCTGACTGGAGAGATTGTTGTAGAAAAAAGTGGGCAACTTCACCATGAAGATCAGCATGAACAGCGCCACCCAGATGATTTTGAATGCGCGCCAGCCGACAAATGCCAGGACGAGGCCGGTGATGCAAATCACGAGTGAGTATTGGCCGAGAGTGGATACTACTGCTAGGCGGCCTGCCAAATGTAGCGCACAACCGAATAATACCAGCAACACGCCAGCCCAAGCGCCGGTGAATGGCAGAGTGTCAAGTTGGTCCCGCTTTTGGTAGATCAGAAATAGAGAGATAAACGGGATAAGGAAACCGTGGCTGTATTCTTCCTGGGTTTGCCAGGCGTCATAGAGTGTGATGGCTTCTTTGGTAAAAGCGAATCCCATCGTAACGATGGCAACCGCTATCAACCCCCAGAAAACAACCACGTCTTTGCCCCAAGAGGCATGCCCGTACGATTTTAGATTAGTCAAAACATGCCTCAAACAAGCATTACAGCAAATTGTACTTTACGCACTATAACCGTCGAATATTAATCCTATATTACAATCGAAAGTCCGCTTCATGTTCTTGTAATGATGTCTAAGTTAGTATCTTCGTGATACGTCAAGGCAACTCTCCCTCAATGAGAATCGAATCCCAAACGATGCGCGAAAAAATTCCCGCCGAAGACAAAATATTTCTGCCGCTACTGATACTGGTGACAGTAGCTATCTGTGTGACGGTACTTTTCGTCACCGGTCAAGCAGGGAAAGGGTCCGGCGTGGAAATGTCGGCCATCGCACGCCACCTGGTAATGGGACAAGGCTATCTCAGCCCCTATTTGCCAGCTGAATACAATATGCAGACCACAGTCTCGCCTCCCCTTTATGTTGGGCTGATTGCCGCCATATACTCGGTAACAGGTATCGAGACCTTCACGTCCAGGCTGATCCTGCAACTGTTCAATATCGCCATCCATTGCGCTACCCTGGTGGTGCTCTACCATTACTGTCGGCGGGCTTTGTCTCCTACCACCGCCAAGACATTCGCAGTCCTATTCTGCATTCACCCTCATCTGATTTACCTACCGTCCAATATCTGGGAAACCTCGCTCACCACTTTTTTCCTATCCTGCATTCTGTATTTGGCTACTTTCCACCTGTGCAACTTTCGCCAAACCGGCCTGATAAGCTTTGGCCTTCTGCTCGGGTTAACCTCTCTCAGCAATCCAGCTTGGACCATCGCCTATCCATTTATCTGCCTTATACCTTTTGTGCTGCACACTAAGAAAGTCCCCTGCAAAGCTCTGGCGAAAAAAGTGACTATCATCAGCTTGGCTTTTGCAATCGTAGTAACGCCGTGGATATATCGTAATTATAAAGTCAGTGACGAATTCATTTTCATTCGCGGTATGACAGGTCCCGAATGGATGAAAGGTAACAATCCCCATGCTGGCGGTGGCCATGGAGAAGGCTTTGTCCGCTACTACTTGCTATCGAGCGAGGAAGAAAGACAAAAGCTGGCCCGTATGGGTGAATCGACCTATGACGCGGCAACGAAAGCTGTAGCGCTGAATTTCATTCGGAATGATCCTGTCGGTTTTGTTAATTTGACTCTTCAGCGCGTATTAATGTGGTGGACGGGAGACCTGGATGCCACTCGCTGGTACTATGACCAGAGCACTACCGACTACTTCAAGAAATCGGGAGCCTCACACTACTTCATTCTGTGTCTGATTCTCGTGTTGGCTGGTACGCTGACAACGGCAATGGGTATCATTGGGCTATTCCATGCAAAAACGGCGTGGCGCCAGCTTTGGGGCATATTGCTATACCTGATTGTGCTACCTATTCCGTTCTATCTCATCATCGCAGGATTCAGGTATCAATCTGCCCTAATGCCGATTCTGCTGGTACCAGCTTCTCATGCAGTCGCGATTCTGGCGCTGAAGTGGAAACTGCTGGGATCGCGAGCATTCCCGCAACAGGCGTCGACATAAGACAACAGGTAAAGATGACACCAACCCATGGGCAAACCATCGTCCGTGCTCAGAACGGGTGTTGACCGTCGATGAATTGCCTGCACCAAAGCTCGACCACCATTAACGCCAGAATCGAATAGCTGGCGTCAAGTTCACCCGCCCTATCTTTTGCCACAAGTTGCTGCACAGCAACAACATTGAAGATCCCTCGCCTTTCAATGGCACTGCGCGACAGCGTATCTTCTACCAGCGGGCGCAGTTCAGTGTGCAACCAGCGACGCAGAGGCATGCCAAATCCGGCTTTGCTGCGCCAGATCACTTCCTCCGGCAGGATGCCCGACATGGCCTGTTTAAAAACCCACTTGCCTTGCGTGCCGCGGCATTTCATCGCGACAGGAATCCGTGCGGCGAATTCCACCAAGTCCGGATCCAGTAGCGGAACTCTGGTTTCAACTCCCATGGCCATGGAAAGTTTATCGGTGTAATTAAGATTGTGATCAACAAGGAAGAAGCGTGATTCCAGGTACAACATTTGGTTGAGAGGCGCGGTGCCAGACATTTCGTTCAAAGCACGCGCTAGCTCAATGGAAGCTGATTCAGAAGTCTCGGATCCCTGGCATACGCCGAGATGCTTGAATTCCTCCGATAACAGGGATTCCACTTCCGAATTCTTCAACCATGAAAAATAACTCAGCAGGCGCTTGTCTGCAGGCAAACCCGCATGATTGAACAGCTTTGCCATTCGCCTGAGCCTGGGTACTCCGGTCAGTCCAGCTGAAGATTGTTGCAGGCAGCTCCGCAGCGACGCCGGCAGCCAAGCCCAATAACGCTCAAACTGCAGCGCCACATGACGTCGATAACCGGAAAAAATATCATCCCCACCAGCGCCTGACAGAAGCACCTTATAACCCTGCTTTCGCGCATATCCCGCAATAGCCATTACATTGAGTGGCGCCGGGTCGGCCTGCGGCTCGTCCAGAAACCAGAGCATATCGGAAAGGCTTTGTAGCATCTGCAGAGGATCAGCTTTCAATACTTCCAGTTTCACACCCAATTTCCGGGCTGCGAATTGTGCATAAGGCAGGTCGTCCGGCGTTCCCACATCCACGCCTCCACCAGTATCGATGGTAAAGCAACGTATGTTGTCAGGGCCTACATGTCGTGCCGCCATCGCAACCACAGCACTGGAATCCAGGCCGCCAGAAAGGAACGCACCCACAGGAACATCTGCCACCATTTGCCTGGCAACTGCCGTAGACAACCTATCGCGTACACCCTGAATGGCATCGGTCACCGACAATGTGAAATCTTCGCGTGGAACAGGCAAACGATAAAATGAAAATTGACGCTGAATCCGCCCCTGTCCCACCACAAGACACTCACCCGGCAACAGCTTTTTTATCTGCTGCAGCGGCGTCCAGGGACCAGGAATCCACAACAACGACAGCACCGCCCGGATGGCCGGAACCGAAATCTCCCTTGATATCCGATCACATTGCAACAGTGCTTTAATTTCACTGGCAAAAATAAAGCTGCCTGCCATTGCACTGTAATACAAGGGCTTGACGCCTAGGCCATCCCGTGCAAGCCGCAGCAGACCGTCTCTCCGGTCATAAATACAAATAGAAAATATGCCGTTCAGTCTGGCAAAGCAATTTTCACCATCGCGCATATACAACCATAGGAGAACTTCGGTATCCGAATGTCCGCGGAACTTGAAGCCACTGCCCTCCAGTTCAAGCCGCAGTTCCTGGTAGTTATAAATCTCCCCATTGAAAACCAGTGCCACCTGCTGGTCATCTGTCAGCATGGGTTGGTGGCCTAGCGGTGATAGGTCGATGATGGAAAGCCGCGTGTGAGCGAGGCTGGTTTGTGTAATAGGATCCGAGAAAGTTCCCTGGCCATCGGGACCGCGATGACGAATAGCATCACGCATCCTGTCGATCAGCGTTTTGTCATCAATGGACTGAAATCCTGCAATACCACACATAGTTTTTCCGCTAGAAACCCAATTAAAAATCAGACGGTGATGCTCATCCGGCCGGCGCCACGCAAAATGCCGGCTCTGATACAGAATCTGTCGATCAACGGAGCACGATTGGTACCCGGCAGCAACGGTCGGTGCCAACGCAGAATATCGATCTCGCCAGGTAAACATGAGCGATCAACCACCGGCGTGCGCAGCAGAAATTCCAGCTGGTCCAGAGTATTGTCCACGGTGAAATCGCTTCGAAATCGTGCGTAGGCAGCTTGGCTGAACCGCGTCAATAAGGAAGAATTTCCATGTAATTGCATCAGGCAGGCTGCCATCTCCGCTGCCCAGTCCCTTAGGTCACAAATGAAACCTTCCTGACCAGAGATCACCAATCTCTGCATAGCTCCAGCGCCGTTACTTGCGATGGGGATGACCCCATAGCTCATCGCCTCCAGCATCACCATCGGACAACCTTCAGCAAATGATGGCAATAACAGCACGTCCGCATCACTGAGAACCGCCAGAAATTCTGATCGAGGAACTCTTCCTTTCAAATCGACACAGGCAAGACCAGCAAGAGTCTGTTTCAACCCTCCGGCAATCTCACCAAACCAACTTATCTGAACAAGATCCTGCAATTCGCGTCTAGAGCGTAAGGAATCCGCCAATAAGTAGGCGCCCTTGTTTCTGTCCATACCACCAGAAAACACAACATGAAGTCGCCCATCCGGCATCTTTGCCTTTGATTTGACTGGGCCCGGATCCGTTACACCGTTGTAGACAATAGGTAAACGATTGAGGGGAGCTCCAAATCGATTGCAGAAACGGCGCTGCATATCCTGGGATATGGTAACTATATAATCCACCCATCGATGCTGGTGATTGGCAAGCGTGGCCACACTGGTCCGACTCATGTGTCCCACGCTGACAAATGTGCAAGGCACAATAGGCGCCAGTGATTGGAGGAATGCGTTATCGTTGTTAATGATGCCATCGATCTTGTTACCGAGAATGTAGCGATGAATCGCCTTACATGAGACGAACGGGTCTGCAGTGTTGCAATGGGGAACATGGCGGATTCCCATAGCGTCAAGCCAGTCCAAGCTGGACGGCGCAGGCGCCAGATAGTGAACCTTGTGGCCACGGCCGACAAAGCCCGCAGCGATCTGATTCACGTAGGCATTGATACCAGAACCCTTATCGGCCGGACTAGAAGAACTGATTAGAAGATTCACGCTTTTTCACCTAAACCTGCAGCAATTTCGGCTTTATGTTATAGAGCGATTCGTCTACAACAGAACGGTTGGCTGAGGCGCTATCGAATTGCCTGACTAGCGCACCCAGGACTGCACCGCCCCACAACCACATGTGCTCAAAGAAAAGTGCGTTAAGCGATAACGAAGCGACTATTGCAACCAATCCGCCAACGAAGGCAATGCAGCTGACGAGATTCAACCGGCCCAACACATATCGGGTTCCCAACCGAAATATCGGAAAGTAGAAAGCAAAGAAACTGCCCACCACCGCCAGAATCCCGCCCTCCAGCAGGAAACCCGCTGGGGTAAAATGTGGAAGCCCGCCATACCGGGCCATATACCCAGCATTGCCTTGGGGCATCCAATATTCCAAATCGGTTAACTTATCGAAAAAGAAAACCGCCGCGAATAATCGGCTATAAAGGGTTTCGTACTCCTTTTCCTGGAATCTAGTGATCAGTTCCGATCCCTGCGACTTGACGAGGTCAAGACCAAAATAGGCCAGCACCAGCAAAAGAGAAGGAATAATCACCAGTTTTGCCTTGCCACCCGCTTTCAATCTGAGTGAAGCAAATACTGACATGGTAATCGCCATGGCAAGCAGGATGGCGCCACTTCGGGTTTGAAGCTTGGCTACCACGAAAAAAGCGCCCAATAAGGCCGCTATGGCAAACAAGGTGCGCCATATCTTGAACGGAGCTGCTAGCACAAAAGCACTTGTAAACAGATAATAGATCTGGAAATTCTGGTCCGTGGTAATTTCGGCTCGGGATACCAGCACACCTTCTCGCAAACCAACGGAATAGTGAACAGGCAGCAGGCCTGGAACCAGCTTGAGGATGGCAACCGTGCAGACCGCCGAATAAATCAGGCCGATCATGAGAAACCAGCGCACAAGACTATCGGATCTATTGGAGTAAGCCCCAGTACGAAAGGCTTGGTAGCCAATAATCAAGGCAGACAGCGCTGTCCCCATTTCAAACAGATTACGCATGCCAGATTCTGGCACCACAGCCACTCCTACCAAGCAACCCGATAACAGTATCGCCACAGGAATCATTGTCGACATAGGCGGAAAAACCAGAGCTGCTCCAAACCGGTAGATACCGACCACTACCAGCAGGGGCAATAGCGCATTGATCGGCAAAGTAAACCCAGCCAGATTTGCCAGAAAATATTGAAACAGGGAATCGAACATGACGATGCTTAGGCAAAACATCCACCAGCGGTTCTGGTCCACCTCTGTCTGCATACTCAACGTCTCTTCGGGCTCAGCATGCCATCCAACATGCTGACTAGTTGATTGACATTTTGCGTCCAGTCCGAACCAAGGTCTGCGAGGCGCTCGCGGCAACGTTCGGTGAAATCCTGCGATTTCTCTATACTGCCCAATCGATCAATGGCTTGCCGTATAGACTCGACACTATCCGGCTGAAAATAGATAGCCAAATCACCACAAACTTCTTGGGCAAAATCTCGATCACTGGTTAGGATGGGAATTCCGAATTGCATGGCTTCGATATAGGTGCCACTGAATGACTCAAGTAACGTCGGCAATATCAATGCGTGGGCATGATGGTAGTAGCCCGCCAAATCGGATTGAGGAACGGGACCGATATTGACGATCCGGCTTGAGAGTCCCGAATGCGAAATATCCTGCAAAAGTCTGCTAGCCATGGGATGCTGGCCCGAATCGATGGTTATGAAGATCACTACACCGTCGAGACCACCCCTATCCTGCTTGAACAGCTCTAACAATATCTCCAGATTTTTATGGGGATAGTAGCGGGTTAAACAGAACAGTCGCAGCTTGTCTTCATATCCTTTCATTGCAGTGGGATATTGTGTGCCTGCCTGAGCCTGATGGGTATCCTGCGATATAGCGTTCGGCAACAGAGCCACTTTGCCAGAGAAAGCATACGATGCACGCATGCGCTGTGCAGCCGTTTGTGTTTGTACCAACAGCAAGTCAGCACCGTCTCTCAGCACCTTCTTCAAATGCCACATCAGATAAATCCTTTCCATCTGCGCTAGAAGAAAAACGCTTTTTGCGAAAGGCCAAGGATAAAAAAGATAGGCATTATGAACTAATATCGCCTGAACGCCGCCAAAACCAATGATCCCTTTATTACCAAGTCCGACAACCAAATCTGGATCAAATCGGCGAATCACACGTGGCAGCCCCCATTCATCAAACCATAGCCTTGCCAACTTTCCATGCTGCGTGCGGTAAACAAATAATTCGCAATTAGGGTGAGCTTGCAACAACACCTCATAACCCTGGCCTTCGGGGATGATCATCAAAAAGTGATAACCTGCAGCCGCTCTCACGAACTCTCGTATGAAGTTTTTACCCACCGACGCGCCACCGCCTGCCGTTAACGCATGTGCAATGACTACTGCCTTTTTCATAGGCTGACTTGCGCAATTCAAGACGAAGCAACTCTCTTCAACGGGTACATTCAAGGGCCGATCCAATGCTGCTTACCATATTGGCCAATCCAAATCGACTTATGCTCGCTTTGGCGTTCGACGACATCTCACGCCTATGGTCGTTACGTATCATCAGATTCCGAATCACCCGCACGAAATCTTCGACGCCTCCGCTTTCCAGCAAGACACCGCTAACGCCGTTTTCAATTAGATCCCTTTCGGTTCCGTCGGCGTTATACGCAATCACAGGCAACCCGAATGCCATTGCCTCAGCGATCACCATGCCACCACGACCGGGTAGAACGAATAAATCTGCCGCCAGATAATAGTCATCTATGCCAGCATTAATGGCGCCGGGTAGAAACAAGTGGTTCAATCCTAAACTCTGCGCCTCATTTACCATTTTATTTCGGACTTGACCATCACCGACGCATACGATATTGCAATCGTCTGGCCTCAAACTGCGGGCAATATCCACCAACAATTCGAGTCGCTTACAGGGCGTATCCATCGAACCTACATACAGAATTGTAAACTTGTCTGGCACACCAATTTTCTTTCGGGCTTGCTGCTTACTGGTGCCAACCACTTCCGCACGCTTCAGCAAACGCTGCACATCCGGCACATTCACCGCAACAAAGACCTTATCGGAAGACATACCATCCTTTACCAAGCATGCTTTTCCGAACGAAGAATAAACAATGAATGCGTCAAAACGACGACGAATTAGGTTGCGAATAAGTTTTCTGAAACCCGATTTTGGCGCCTCTCCTGGCAATCCACCTAAGGACCAATGTAGTACCGGAATTCCTTTCACTCGCGCGTAAAGAAGCGCCGCCAATAGAGAAAACAAATTGCTTTCACCTTCGCTGACAATCAGATCAGGCGCGAAACTGGCCAAAGCGTTGAATAAACCCGCATGAATCACCAAGGGAGAATCCCCACCTAGCGCTACGAACTTGGTGTTCATTCTGACAAGGTCTACCCCGTCAATGTCGCGCGCACTCTTAACCTTGCTGTTAGGCAAATCATCCCCAATGAATAAACGCAACTTATAGCCTTTCAAACGGGACAGCTCCTGAAACAACGCCAAGCGATAGCCAGGACAAACTCGCTGCAGGACCGCCACTTTTCTAATTTTATCAACACTCATCCGATCAATCCTTCATTCTTCTTTCTCATCAGAAATTGAAACTGAACAAAGGTGGAATTAATTCCAATAATTCTATTTGTATACCAAGCCAGCGCTGAACACATTACCAAAGTACTGAAAAAAGTGGCAAGGGCTGCACCTCGCATGTGCAAGTCCGGAATCAGTAGAACATTCAGAATTAGATTGATAGCAGCGGCGATCACCAGGATCAATAGTGAATTACGCTGATGCCCCGTCATTATCATCACGTAACCCGCACAACCCACTGCCGCGTTGACTACCTGTGACAAAAGCAGGATGCCTAATGCATCCCTTGCGATAAGAAATCCGCTTCCATAAAACCCCAAAAAGAAATCACGAAATATGTAAATAGACGAGCAGATAAGAGCGGCAAGGAAAAATGAAAACACCGACGTTCTTGATACTAAGTGCTGCATTGCGGCCATATCCTTTTTGGTCCAGAACTCAGCAATCATGGGAGCGGCAATCACATTGGCGGAAGTCAGCACAAAAGTGACCAGCAAAGCAAGTTTAGTTGCCGCGGAATAGATGCCAGCAGAGGTAGTATCCTGCAGAACGCCGAGCAGAAAGATGTCCGCTTGCGACATGACCAGATTAAGACCCGAAATAAACATCATGGGAATGGCCATGTTCAGCCATTCACGGTTTGGAATTTCTGCATCTGGAACCGCCCCAGTCATTTTTTTTGCCGCCATGAAATGGAGGTAGACCAGGATCATTAACCCTGAAACCACACTTGCCAGCATTGCCCAAACGGCTGATACCTGAAAAAAAAGGGAAACCACAAATACCAACAGCAACAACGCCAATGGACGCAGGATATTTTGTGGATAGGAGGACAGGGCGATTTCCCGAATGGCCTGAAAGTAGCTGGAACGCAGCTGAATAAATAGATTGATTATTATCATGGTCGCGCCAGAAAAAAGGCAGTTGCGCAGATTCCCATCCATACCCGGCCAAAGCAAACCTACCGCCACCAGTAACACTGAGGCGGCTGCACCAGCGCTAAGCGTTAATCTGTCGGCGTAGCTGCGAAAAGCTTTTTCCAATCCAGACGATCTGTCAGCCAGATATTGAGGCAAATACTTGATTGCTGCTTTATCGAGGCCCAGTGATGCAAGTAGTACTAAAAAATTGACGATGGTGAGAACAAATACATAATCGCCAAATCCTTTCGGATCGAGCAATCTGGCCAGGGCAACCTGCAGCAGAAACGCCACCAATACTCCCCCAATTTTCAACACAAATGAAACAAACGATCCTCGCAGAAGAATTCTATCTATCGACTTATTGGTTTCCCGATTGTAAGAGAATGACATGGATTCCCCGCAAAGTCAGGCCGGGGCATCGTTCAGAATGGAACCCAGTACGGGCTTGTCACAAATCAGTTCCATCGCCCTTTCCAGATCGTCATTTCGTGTTTTCCCTTCGGACAACACCAATAGACCAGCGTCAAAATATGGTAGAAAAGCGACGGCATCCTCCGCATCCAAAATTCCTGGCAAATCGAATACAACGATTCTAGTCGGATACTTCGCCCTGATTTCATTTACCAGCGCTATCATTCGTTCTGAATTCAACATTTCGGAGGATTCCGCAACCCGCTCAATACCGGGCAATATCAACATGCCATCAAGCCCCGGATTAAGCAGGACATCTTCCAGCGGCACTTGCGAAGCGGCAACATCAGAAATGCCAACGCTCGGCTCGATTCCGAAATAGCGGTGAATGGACGGGTTGCGCAGATTCATATCCACCAGCAAAACCGTAAAGCGCGGATCCAATGCAATGGAAATCGCCAAATTAATAGCCGTTATAGTTGCGCCTTGACTCGACCTACAGCTCATGACCGCCAGCGAGTTCCAGCCATTGGCCTTCAGTTTTTGCAAAACCTGCGTTCGCAACAATTTGTAGGCATGCACTACTTTCTGTTCACTGACCTGAGTCAGGATTCTGTTTTTTCTAAGGAGATTGGGGTCAGGCTGAAACACCGCAGTCCTTGTATATCTAATCGGATTTTTTATCGATTCTGCTTCTGTACCGTCCGCCAGACGCATCGTAGCGTGTTCTTTGGGTCTGTAAAGTAAGTCCAGTTCACTTCCCTGCCCCAATATCTGACTTGCCATGTAACTCTACTCCTCAGCTGAATTTTCTGAGTAAAACAAACCAGAATACGTCCAGCGGCATCAACATGAAATGAATTGCCACCACGGCCAGGATTGCCAACGCGCCTGCTGAAGCGGCGCCTATCTTCCAACCCCGGGTGTGTGCTTCCAGTTCTTCCCGAATCACAATATGGGGTATTACTGCTAGCGGTGAGTAGCCCGTTGCGGCAGCAACCGCCTTGTGACCGCGAATAGTCGGATCCAGCTTCTCCAACATCAGGATGCTGCCGAAAGCACAAGCTCCCGAAAATAGTATGCCCAACAGCAATATCAACTTCCGGTTCGGCTTAACCGGTCGCTCCGGCACCATGGGAGGTTCAATCAGCGTGAAACGCTCACTCTTACGCTCTTTTTCCAACGACTTAGCCATTTGTGCATCGGAATGTTTTGCCTTCAGTTCCCGATATTTGGCCACGTTATTGTCCATTCGCCGAGATAGGTCCAGGTACTCTTTCTCGATCTGGGGGGCAGCGATCAGTTCACTCTCAAGGCCTGTGATCTTTTCCTTCAGTTCTCGCTGCCGCGTGTTGAGATATTTCAGCTCAATACCGGCACTTTCATAATTAGCCGACAGCTGAAGGTAGGCAGGATTGTCGGCGTCCTTTGTACTTTCTCCGGCAGATCCTTCCGGCAGGGCTGCTG
>DATLII010000429.1:0-3225 GCA_035539495.1 Dongiaceae bacterium | reverse complement strand
ACAACATGTACTGATCGATACCGATGCGGCCTGCCCGCAGGGTCCAATCGGAATTGAAGCGATAACGCAGGAAGGCCCAGGTGATGGCGTCGTGCCAATTGTCGTCCACCGTGTCCTTGCCCAGGATCTGCAGCGTGCCACCCAGAGAACCGGTGGGATTGACGTCCATCTGCAACCCGATGGTGGATTCCGACAAAAACGACCAGTCGCCATCGAACAGGCCTTCACGGTCCAGCTCGCGGCGGAATCCCAGAATATCGTTACCGCCCTTGGTGACACCCAAAGTGGCAAAACCGCTGAAATGAAAATGCCGGGCCAGATCGTCGTCAGCCGCACGGGCCGCAGACGCCAGCAATATCAAAACTAAGGGGAATAAAATCGGCTTGATGCGCCGTAGAAAAGCCATAACGCTTCCAATGCCCTGGCAGGTGCTTGCACTACTCCTTTTTAGGAGTGTAGCAGGGATGGCGTAGATGACAGGCCGTTTAAGGCTTCAGTTGACCTTGGCCACCACCTTCACGCTGTCATCGACATCCTTGCTGTCGATGTAGCCCACGGCATTTTTGTTTTCACGTACTGCTTTCAGCACGTTCTGGCTGTTGTCCATCACCTGGGGCGGTGATGCGCGGCCGGTGAACAGCAGCTTGGCCCAGTAGGCATTCACCTCGGCCACGCTTTTATTCACCAGGCCACGATAAAAATCGCCGCGCACTTGGGAATCCGGCGGCATGTCCAATCGCAATGCCATGCTGCCATCGGAGAAACTTTGGGTTCTGCCCATGTACAAATCCACCAGCTCGCGCCGGCTGAAACTTTCGATCGGGTTGGCTGCGTTTACCACAACCACGATCTCGGCCCTGGCGCTGCACACCAGTCCGATTCCCAGCAGCAATGTCAGTATCCGCAGCAGCCGCATCATCAGAATATAAAGTTCAGGTTGATGGACAGTGTATTGAGTTCCTCGTCTTCCGAAGGAACCGCCTTTTGATCCCACAGGCCTCCGCTGTAGGCGCTCACCCAGGAATGGTCCCACTGGGCTTTTAATGCAATGTCATAACGGATGTCCCAGCGCGCTCCCAGCGACAGGGTATGTTGATCGATACGGGCCAGGTCACGTCCATCCTGCAATCCTTGGCTTAGCAGTGCCAGCGGTACATCAATCGCAGGATTGCCTATCGCCGCAGGCGGCACCATTTCAAAACGATCTTCCGGCGTATAGGCGATGGAATACATCACGAAGGGCGTCACGGGCCCAATCTGGTATCCCACGCTGAGATAGCCGCTCATCAGCGCTGGATAAAAGTCGGTATCGGATTCCCCATAGCTGGCCTCGAACTGCACACGCCAGGGTGCGCTGTCATAAGCAAAGCCGGTCGAGTAGTAATAGAGGTCGGGATCTTCAACTCTGAAACCGTCCGCGTAGGACGCGGCCTGGGGCCAGAAAGGCGCTAAAAACGGCGACTGCAGATTCTCGGCGATGGGTACTGAGCCGGGGAAATAGCCATCCTCCGGCTCGAGGGTCAGGCGCGATACACTGACCCTTGCCTGCCAGCGATCGGCTTCCCAATGCAGGTTGAAGACTATGACGGGCTTCAGGTTCAGTTCCACCTGGTTGCCAAAGGTGGAGAAGGTGTTGCTGGAATTCCCCGCCTGCAGCTTGGTGGTCAACATTCCGCTGCCCAGCGGGGTGCTCCAATCCAGGCTCATGCCATCCAATGATCTGAACGACAGCGGGGTATAGAACTCAACAGGCGGGCGGCTCCACAAATAGGCGAAACCGACATTGCGGTAGTCCGACAGCATGTACTGATCGATGCCGATGCGGCCCACTCGCAAGGTCCAATCGGGGTGAAAGCGATAGCGCAGAAAGGCCCAGGAGACACTTTCTTCCAGATCGTCGGCGACGGTGTCCTTCGCCAGCAGCTGGATAGTGCCGCCCCACTCCTCGGCAGAATTGAAATCCACTTGCAGCCCCAGCGACGATTCCGCCAGGAATGACCAGTCGCCATCGAACACGCCTTCCTGATCCAGACCGGACCGAAAACCCAGGTAATCGTTGCCACCCTTGGTCAGGCCCAGGGTGCCAAAACCGCTGACACGGAAACGTTCTGCCAGATTCGTCTCATCGGCATGTGCCAATGACGCCAGCAGGGTCAAAACCAGCGGTAATAAAATCCTGTCGATTCGCCGCAAAAACGCCATAAGGCTCCCAGGTCATGAACGGCGAAGACCAAAGACCTGCGATCAGCACAATGCCCACGCCCGTTCCTTCATCAAAAAGTGTAGCAGGGCCGGGGCAAATGAAAGCCGACAATAACAAGGGTTTATAGGATGGATGAGAACTCTATGCAGCTTCCAGCAGCACAACACTGCCCTGACCGCCGTCGGCGCAAATGCTGACGATGGCCAACGTGCCACTGGGCATTTCCGACAATGCCTTCACGGCCTGGCTGATGATGCGGGCGCCGGTGGCGCCAAAGGGATGGCCAATCGCAACACTGCCACCATTGGGATTGACGCGATCCGTGGGGAATTCACCCAGGTCAGCATCGACGCCAGCGCGGCTACGCAGGAAATTGCGGTCTTCCAGTGCTTTGATATGGAACAGTACCTGGGCCGAGAAGGCTTCATGGATTTCCCACAAACCAATATCGCTGTAACGCAGATTGTGGCGAGCCAGCAAACGCGGAATCGCAAATGCCGGCGCCATCAATAAACCCTCGTGACGAAAATCGATAGCGGCGATTTCCCAATCCAGTAACCGGACCCGCGGCGTGCCGGCAGGCAGTTGTTTAAGGCCGACTTCGGTGCCCACCCAAATGGCGGCGGCACCGTCGGTTAGCGGTGACGAGTTGCCTGCACTGAGGCTGCCCTGCCCGCTGTCCCGATCAAATGCCGGCGGCAACTTGGCCAGCTTTTCCAAGGTGGTGTCTTTGCGCGGAATGCTGTCGCGCCGCGCTTCCCCAAACGGGATCACCAGATCGTCGAAGAAACCTCGGTCCCACGCGGCTACCGCGTTGCGATGACTGGATAGCGCGCTTTCATCCTGGGCCTGGCGCGGAATTTTCCATTCCTTCGCGGTGATTTCAGTGTGCTCGCCCATGCTCATGCCGGTGGTGCGGTTGGTGACGGCGGGAATGTACAGAGAAACGTCGTCAATTTTGAGACTGGCGGCATGCTGCAGATTTTCCCCCATGGAGCGGGTTTTGCGGAAGGCACGCAGCC
>DATLII010000428.1:0-6728 GCA_035539495.1 Dongiaceae bacterium | reverse complement strand
GTTCGACACCAGGCCAGCTTTCGTGAAGTTTTCGGCTCCCGCAAACGACGCAAGCAACCCGCTTTAAGTCGTAGCAGGTGCATTCTTCGATAGGTGCCACGGAGGTCAAATTGAAGCCGGTTCAGGGAGTTGGGTTTCGGGGACGTCAGCCGCCATGGATGGCGGCGGCCGAGCCTACAGGGATGTACTTGTGGCGTGCCCCGACACCCAACTCACTGAGCCGGCGCTACGAGCTAAATACTGGGCACATCACTAAAAATGCCCGACGCCCATCAACTCCCGCCGCAACGCCGCGTAATATTCCGCCATTCTACGCCACAGCGCCCCCGGGCGGCCATCGCCCACCGGTTTGCCATCCAGCATCACCACTGGCCGTGCACCTCGGGTAGAGCTGCTGATCCAAACCTCATCCGCCTGCTCGAGTTGCGCAACCGGAATCGCCACCTCCTGCAACGGCAGTCCATGCCGGTTTGCCAGTTCGATAATCAGGTCACGGGTAATGCCACCCAGAATCGCCGGCCCCAGCGGAGGCGTCAGAATCGCCCCTTGCCGTACGATGAAGACATTGCTGGTAGAGCCCTCCATCACGAATCCATCCCGCACCAGAATTGCCTCATCACAACCCGCCAGCCGCGCCTCGTGCCGTAGCAGCACATTGGCCAGCAACGACACAGCCTTGATGTCGCAGCGGTCCCAGCGGATATCGGTGGTGCTGATGCAGCGAATGCCCGCCTCGGCATCCAGCGAACGGGCGTCAGGATCTTCCAGCGTTTGCGACAGAACAAACACGGTGGCAGGGCAGTCCGTGGGAAAACGGTGATCACGCAAAGGTGGGGCGCCTCGGGTCACCTGCACATACAGCGATTGATGACCGCTGTCATTGCGCAGCACTAACCCATCCAGCAAATCACACCATTCCGACAGGCTGTGGGGAGACGGCAGCTGGATGGCGTCCAGGCTGCGAATCAAGCGCTGGATATGCTGCTCCAGCCGGAACAGCTTGCCGTTGTAACAGGGGATGACTTCGTAAACGCCGTCGCCGAACAGGAAGCCGCGATCCATCGGTGAGATGCGGGCTTCCTCCAGCGGCAGGTATTGGCCGTTCAGGTAGGCGACAGGATTATTCGCGGGCTGGACGGCCATGAGGGAATTAGCAGGCGATCAACTGATCAGCCCTTTCACCAACAGCACCAGCCAGTGCCACAGACGGGTGAAAATGCCGCCTTCGTCCACCGCTTCCAGTGCCACCAGCGGCTTGTTGGCGATCACCTCGCCGTCCAGAGTCAGCTTGATGGTGCCAATGGGCTGGCCAGCGGTGACGGGCGCTTTCAACAGCTCCGGCACTTCCAGTTCAGCGGTCACGTCTTTTGCGGCACCACGAGGAATGGTGATGTAGATGTCTTCAGCCGCTCCCAGTTTCACGGTGCCCTGGCTGCCCATCCAGATTTCCGGTTCGGCCAGCGAGGTTTGGGCGGTGTAGCTCTTGGCGGTCTCGAAGAAGCGGAAGCCGTAGGTGATCAGCTTCAGGCTTTCAGCGGCGCGTTCTTTTTCCGACTTGGTGCCCATCACCACGGCTACCAGGCGGATGTCGCTGGATTTGGCCGACGACACCAGGCAGAAACCGGCTTCCTCGGTGTGGCCGGTCTTGATGCCGTCCACGCTGGGATCATTCCACAACAGCGTATTGCGGTTAGGCTGGCGGATGTTGTTGTAGGTGAATTCTTTTTCCGCGTACAGCGAATAGTCTTCGGGGTGGTTGTAGATGATGGCCTGGGCCAGGATCGACAGGTCGCGGGCGGTGGTGTAGTGGTTCGGTGACGGCCAGCCGGTGGCGTTTTCGAAATGGCTGGCTTTCATGCCCAGGCTCTGGGCGGTCTTGTTCATCAGGTCGGCGAAGGCGTCCTCACTGCCGGCAATATTTTCGGCGATGGCGATGCTGGCGTCGTTACCGGACTGGATGATGATGCCGCGCATCAGGTCTTCCACTTTCACCTGGTGGCCCACATGCACGTACATTTTCGAGCCGCCCATGCGCCAGGCTTTTTCGCTGATGGGCACCACGTCAGTCATTTTCAGTTCGCCGCTTTTCAGGCGTTCTGACGCGATGTAGCTGGTCAGCATTTTTGTCAGGCTGGCGGGTGCTACGCGTTCGTCAGAATTGAATTCCGTGATGACATGGCCGGTGCGGGCATCGATCAGCAGCCAGGATTTGGCGGCGATAACCGGCGGTGCGGGAATCATGCGCGCGGCTTGGGCCGGAACATGCAGCAGGGCGGTGAGCAGGAAGCCAATAACGAGGGCGATGCGAGTCTGGGTCATGATGTCGATTTTTTCCGGAAAAATGAGGGTTTTCTTTGGCTGCACGGTTAGGGGCGGATGGTAGCACAGACCTGCCTGAATGAAACCTTAACGGCGTATGAGCAAAGGTTCCCCTAAGCGGGAATTGCGAATCTGTTGTTGAATACGCTGTGCATCCGGTTCAGAACCAATGGGGCCAACACGCACCCGATGCACATCGGAGCGGCCGTTTTCCGCCTGCGAGTGAATGCCCACCGGCACCTGGGTCAGGCTGATCAATTGCTGCTGCAGACGCACGGCGGTGTTCATATCGGAGAAAGCGCCCACCTGCAGGTAAAGCTGCTGACTGGCGGCGGGTGTTGCCGTCGGTTGAACAGGTGCGGTCGATACCGGTGTGATAGGCGCTGGTATGGCTGCGCGGGGAGCTTGTAGCACGGCTTGGGAGGGCGGTGGTTCCGAGCCTGCGTCGCGAACATCGATGGCTTCGACCAGCACTCGCGCTGTGCCTTTGTTGGCGTAATCCAGCTTATGCGCAGCGGCGAAAGACAGATCGATGATGCGGTCATCGTGGAACGGGCCGCGATCATTCACCCTCACAACGATGCTGCGGTTGTTCTCCAGATTGGTGACGCGCACATAGGTGGGCAGTGGCAGCCGTTTGTGGGCGGCGGTCATGGCGTAAGGATCGTAAGGTTCCTGACTGGACGTGGGGCGGGCGGAGAATTTCTTGCCGTACCAGGAGGCGATGCCGGTCTCGCGGTAGCCCTTGCTGTTAGGCAGCACGTAATACTTCTTCTTCCAGACGGTATAAGGGGAGTGGTTGCCGTAACGGGCGCGGGGCTCCCACTTGGGTACTGCGTCGGGAATCTTCGACCAGTCCCGTATTTCGTCCGGTGCGCTGTCTTTCATGTCGTCGAAGGAAATATAGGGGCTGGAATTGCCGCTGCTGCTATTGGTGTTGTTGCTGTTATTGCCGCCACCGTACTGCTTCGTCGGCTTGTTGCTAGTGCAGGCTGACAGCGTGCAGGCCAGCAGAACCAGCAGTACCGATAAGGAGTTCGGAACAGTACGTCGATTAACAATGTGCGACGCCATCATGAGGGATTCAATTTGCTCCGCAGGGCTTCGCTCAGCTGGTACACCGACAGCGAATACAACGGGCTGCGGTTGTAACGGGTAATCACGTAGAAATTGTTCAGGCCCAGCCAGTATTCAGTGCCGTCTTCGCCTTCCAGTTTCAGTGCAGTGGCTTTCAATGTGTCCGCCACCTCCTGATCCGGCGCCAGGCCGGCCTTGCGGAAATCCGCTACCGTGTGCACCGGTTCCAGATCCTGGTTCACCCAGGAATCCAGCTTGGCTTCGTCTTCTTCCTTGCCCATATAGCGCGCCAGACTCACCACCGGCGCACCGTCCTGCCAGCCGTGTGCTTTGAAATAACTGCCCACACTGCCGATGGCGTCCACCGGATTGTCGATCAGATCGATGTGCTGGTCGGCGTCAAAATCCACTGCCCATTTGCGATAGCTGCTGGAGATAAATTGCGGATAACCCATGGCGCCGGCGTAAGAACCTTTTGCCGTCATCAGATCGATGTGGGCTTCCTGCTTCAGGTGCAGAAATTCTTTCAGCTCATTACGGAAAAAGGGCGCGCGGGGCGGATAGTCGAAGGCCAGGGTAGCGAGGGAATCGATCACCCGGTAGTTACCCTTGTGTTTGCCATAGCGGGTTTCCACGCCAATGATGGCCACGATGATGAAACGCGATACACCGAATTCCTTTTCTGCTCGCTCCAGCGTGCTGGCGTGGGTTTTGTAGAAATCGATGCCGCCGTCGATGCGGTCTTGCGTCACGAAAATCGGGCGATACTCGGCCCAGGTTTTGGTTTTTTCCGCGGGACGGGCGATGGCTTCCAGGATGGTGTCCTTGCGCGTGGCGCTGGCCAGCAGGGCTTCCAGTTCTGGACGTGGGAATTGGGTTTCCTTCACGACTTCGTCAATGAAGCGGCCGGCTTCCGGATGCTTCAGATAGGTTGCGGGCTGGCTGTCGTCGGCATGAACGGCGGTGGAGGCCAGCAGACACAGCAAAGGCAGGCGCAGGAAACGGGGCAGACGCGGGGATCGCGTTTCCCGCAAAGTGGATTTCAAATACGGCATGGTTTTACCAAACGGCTGATTCCCTGACATTTTTTGCGTCCTGAGGATGGTGTAAGCCTCGGTTATTACGCCACCGACGTCAAGCGTACGTTGTCACATGAGCACTATGTCACATGCGACAATGTGTCATGTGGCCAGCAATTTGCGATGGGTTTGGATTGACATCAGGATGCCAAACCCCGCCATCAGCGTGACCACCGAAGTGCCACCGTAGCTGACCATCGGCAGCGGCACACCCACTACGGGCAGGATGCCACTTACCATTCCCATGTTAACGAACACGTACACGAAGAAGGTCAGCGTGATGGAGCCGGCGACCAGGCGCGAGAAGGTGTCCTGCGCGTTCATGGCGATGTACATGCCGCGGGCTATGATGGCGAAGTAGATCAGCAGGAGGGCGCAGATGCCGAACAGGCCGAATTCTTCCCCCAGCACCGCGATGATGAAGTCGGTGTGGCTCTCCGGCAGAAAATCCAGGTGGGCCTGCGTGCCATTGAGCCAGCCTTTGCCCTCGATGCCACCGGAACCGATGGCCGTTTTCGATTGGGTGATGTTCCAGCCGGCACCCCAGCGATCGTTCTCCGGATCGAGGAAGGTGAGTACCCGCTTGCGCTGGTATTCGTGCATCACCGTCCAAAGGGCGGCACCGCCCGGTATGGCGGCGGCGGCGAAACCGGCGATGTATTTCCAGCTCAATCCTGACAGGAATAGGGCAATCAGGCCGGCACTGGCGATCAGAATGGCGGTGCCCAGGTCTGGCTGCTTGGCGATCAGCACGGTGGGCACCATCAACAGTAGCAGGGCCAGCAATACGGGCTTCCAACCGGGTGGCAGGGCGCGTTCCGACAGGTACCAGGACAGCATCATGGGGACCGCCAGCTTCATGATCTCGGAAGGCTGGAAGCGGCCGATGCCTGGCAGCGACAACCAGCGTTGCGCGCCTTTGGCATGGGTTCCAACCACCAGCACGGCGATCAGCAGCATGACACCGCCGGTGAAGATCCAGGGTGTCCAGCGTTTGTAGGTGCGGGGAGGAATCTGGGCCAGCACGATTAGCACCACGAAGCCGATGCCGAAGCGGGCGGATTGTCGCAGCAGCATATCCAGATGCTGGCCACTGGCGCTGTACAGCACGAACAGGCCAACGCAGATCAGCACCAGGATGCCGCCCACCAGCGGGCCGTCCAGATGGATTGCCTGCAGCAGGCTGACCCGGCGGGTCACCGGTGAGCGCAGTGCATCCAGATTGAAGGAGAAATTACCGTTCATTCGGGCTGGGGCTCCGGACTGTTGTTGCTGACCTGATCCTGGGCCAGAGACTCGAAATAGGCGTCCATGACTTTGCGCCCCACCGGCGCCGCCGTTGCACCGCCACCGCCACCGTTTTCCACCATCACCGCCACTGCAATCTGGGGATTATTGATAGGTGCGAAGCCGACAAACAGGGCGTGGTCCTTGTGCCATTCCTTGAGCTTGCTGGCATCGTAGCTTTCATTCTGCTTGATGCCCACCACCTGGGCAGTCCCCGTCTTGCCGGCCACTTCATAGGTCAGGCCCGGCAGAATGCTCTTGGCCGTACCCTGGGGGCTGTGCACCACGTCGCGCATGGCGGCAATAGTGCGGTCCCAGTGGGTAGGATCTTTGAGTTCAATCTGCCCCAGCGGTTCCTGATCGATCACCGGTTCTCCCTGGATGTTTTTCACCATGCGGGGTTTTACGATGCGCCCCTTGTTGGCAACGATGGCGGTGGACAGCGCCAGTTGCAGCGGCGTGGCCAGCATGTAGCCCTGGCCGATACCGGTAATCAGGGTTTCCCCCGGATACCAGCTTTGGTTGTACTTGGCTTTTTTCCAGAACCGCGACGGCATCAGGCCCGGTCGCTCGCCGGTGACATCGACACCGGTCTTGTGGCCAAAGCCGAACGGCACAAAGAAATCGTGGATACGGTCGACGCCCATTTTGAACGCCAGATCGTAGAAATAGGTGTCGCAGGACACCACGATGGCGGTGCGCAGGTCCACCACGCCGTGGCCCCATTTTTTATGGTCACGGTAGTAATGGTTGTCGTTTTCCAGCTTGTAGAAGCCGGGGTCATAGATGGAGCGACCCCAGTCGGTGAAACCATAATGCAATCCCGCCAGCCCCATGATCGGCTTGATAGTGGAGCCGGGCGGATATTGGCCCTGAATGGCGCGGTTGAAGAGCGGTCGGTCGAGGGAATTCTGCAGATCCTGGTAGGTTTGGTAATCGATGCCGGTGACGAACAAATTGGGATCG
>DATLII010000427.1:0-9321 GCA_035539495.1 Dongiaceae bacterium | reverse complement strand
CGATGTCACGCAGGGTCATGTCCAGCAGCAAGCCGATACGGCTCGGCAGCGACTTCAGGAACCAGATGTGCGCAACGGGGCTGGCCAGCTCGATGTGGCCCATGCGATCACGGCGAACTTTGGACAGCGTAACTTCCACGCCGCACTTCTCGCAGATCACGCCGCGGTGTTTCAGGCGCTTGTACTTGCCGCACAAGCACTCATAGTCCTTGATGGGACCAAAGATACGGGCGCAGAACAGGCCGTCGCGCTCCGGTTTGAAGGTACGGTAATTGATGGTTTCCGGTTTTTTGACTTCGCCAAACGACCAGGCGCGAATCATTTCCGGGGACGCCAGGCCAATGCGAATGCGATCGAATTCCGCGTCTTGTCCCTGTGCTTTCAGCAGGTTCAGTAAATCTTTCACTGAAGATCCTCCAATGGGAGCCAGTTAGGCGGACAGCACGCTGTCCGCCGAATATGTATCTACCGTTATTCGTTTTCCAGCTCGATATCGATACCGAGAGAACGGATTTCCTTCACCAACACGTTGAAGGATTCCGGCATGCCGGGATCCATGCGGTGGTCGCCATCCACGATGTTCTTGTAGATGCGGGTACGGCCGTTCACGTCGTCCGATTTCACTGTCAGCATTTCCTGCAGAGTGTAAGCAGCGCCGTATGCTTCCAGCGCCCACACTTCCATCTCTCCGAAACGCTGGCCACCGAACTGCGCCTTACCACCCAGCGGCTGCTGGGTAACCAGGCTGTACGAACCGGTGGAACGTGCATGCATCTTGTCGTCAACCAAGTGGTTCAGCTTCAGCATGTACATGTAGCCCACGGTTACAGGACAGTCGAAACGCTCGCCGGTACGGCCGTCGAACAGAACCATTTGACCGTTTTCAGGTTGACCACCCAGCACCAACATTTCGCGAATCTCGGATTCTTTGGCGCCGTCGAATACCGGCGTGGCCATCGGCACACCGCGCTTCAGGTTTTGCGCCAGCTCAAGGATCTCGGTATCAGTGAAAGTAGCCAGATCTTCCGCTTTCTCACCGATGCCGTTGTAGACCTTCTCCAGGAACTCGCGCAGTTTGGCTGCGTCCTGCTTCACCTTCAGCATTTCGCCGATGCGGTGACCCAGACCATGAGCCGCCAAGCCCAAGTGAGTTTCCAGGATCTGCCCCACGTTCATACGCGACGGTACGCCCAGCGGGTTCAGCACCACATCCACCGGCACGCCGTCGGCGTCGTAGGGCATGTCTTCTACCGGCATGATGACGGAGATAACACCCTTGTTACCGTGACGACCTGCCATTTTGTCACCAGGCTGCACGCGACGCTTCACTGCCAGGTAAACTTTGACGATCTTCAGTACGCCATGAGCCAAGTCGTCGCCGCTGGAGATCTTGCGTTTCTTCTCCGCCAGCTTCTTCTCTTGATCAGCGCGAACTTCTTCCAGATAGCCTTTGATATTTTCCAACTGCTCAGCGACTTGGTCGGAAGACGGACGCAGATCGAACCATTGCGCCGGCTCCAGCGCACCTAGCACTTCGTCGGTAATAGTGTCGCCTTTCTTCAGGCCACCGCCGGCTGCCGACACTTTCTCGCCATTCAGGGTACGACGCAGACGTTGCAGTGCGGCGCCCTGGATGATGCGGAACTCGTCGTTCAAGTCTTTGCGGAACTTGTCGACTTCGGCGTTCTCGATGTCGACGGCGCGCTGATCTTTCTGCACGCCGTCACGGGTGAACACCTGCACGTCGATGACAGTACCCTTGGTGCCGGAGGGCACGCGCAGGGAGGTGTCTTTCACGTCAGAGGCTTTCTCACCGAAAATTGCGCGCAGCAGTTTTTCTTCCGGGGTCAGCTGGGTTTCACCTTTCGGCGTTACCTTGCCCACCAGGATGTCGCCTGCCACCACTTCAGCACCGATGTGCACGATGCCGGACTCGTCCAGTTTGGACAGAGCCGCTTCACCCACGTTCGGAATATCCGCTGTGATTTCCTCGGGACCCAGTTTGGTGTCACGAGCCACACAGGTCAGTTCCTGGATGTGGATGGTGGTGAAGCGATCTTCCTGCACCACCCGCTCGGACAGCATGATGGAGTCTTCGAAGTTGTAACCGTTCCAGGGCATGAACGCGACGCGCATGTTCTGGCCCAGCGCCAGCTCACCCATGTCCACGGACGGGCCATCTGCAAGGATGTCACCGCGGGCAACCTTGTCGCCCACTTTCACCAGCGGACGTTGGTTGATACAGGTGTTCTGGTTGGAGCGGGTGTACTTGGTCAGGTTGTAGATGTCGACACCGGCGTCGTCGGTAGTACCGACTTCGTTGTCGTTTACGCGCACCACGATACGGGCAGCGTCAACGCGGTCAACCACACCACCACGGCGGGCTACCTGGCACACACCAGAGTCGCGCGCCACGATGCCTTCCATACCGGTGCCCACCAGCGGCTTCTCAGAGCGCAGCGTGGGAACAGCCTGACGTTGCATGTTCGAACCCATCAGTGCGCGGTTCGCGTCGTCGTGTTCCAGGAACGGAATCAGCGAAGCAGCAACGGATACAACCTGACGCGGCGATACATCCATCAGGGTCACGTTGTCGGCAGTGGTCACGGTGAATTCGTTCTTGTGACGAATCGGCACCAGGTCTTCCACCAGCACGCCATCATCATCCACTTCCGCGTTCGCCTGCGCGATCACGTACTCGCCTTCCTCGATCGCCGACAGATAGATCACGTCGTCGGTCACTTTGCCGTTCACCACGCGACGGTACGGGCTTTCCAGGAAACCGTAGTCGTTGGCACGCGCGAAAGTCGCCAGCGAGTTGATCAGACCGATGTTCGGACCTTCAGGCGTTTCGATTGGGCACACGCGACCGTAGTGAGTCGGGTGTACGTCACGCACTTCGAAACCGGCGCGCTCACGGGTCAGACCGCCGGGGCCCAGTGCGGAAACACGACGCTTGTGCGTGATCTCGGACAGCGGGTTGTTCTGGTCCATAAACTGGGACAGCTGGCTGGAACCGAAGAACTCCTTGATCGCAGCAGCCACCGGCTTGGCGTTGATCAGATCCTGCGGCATCAGACCTTCGCTTTCTGCCAGGGACAGACGCTCTTTCACGGCACGCTCAACACGCACCAGACCGACGCGGAACTGGTTCTCGGCCATCTCACCCACGGAACGCACACGGCGGTTACCCAGGTGATCGATGTCGTCCACCACGCCCTGACCGTTACGGATAGCGATCAGACATTTCAGCACGCTGACGATATCGTCGCGGGACAGAGTGCCTTCGCCCAGGATTTCTTCCCGACCCAGACGGCGGTTGAACTTCATGCGGCCTACGGCCGACAGATCATAACGCTCGGCGGAGAAGAACAGGTTTTTGAACAGGCTTTCCGCTGCGTCCTTGGTGGGCGGCTCGCCCGGGCGCATCATGCGGTAGATTTCCACCAACGCTTCCAGCTGGTTGCTAGTGGAATCACTGCGCAGCGTGTCGGAAACGAACGCACCGCGGTCCAGTTCGTTGATGTACAGAGTCTCGAACGAGGTGACGCCAGCCGCTGCCAGTTTCTCAAGCAGGCCCACAGTCAGCTCAGTGTTGCATTCGCAGAACAGCTCGCCAGTGGACGAATCGAATACATTCTTGGCAGTCACCTTGCCGACCAGATATTCCTTCGGCACTTCCAGCGATTCGATCTTGGCTTTTTCCAGTTGGCGGATGTGGCGCGCGGTCACGCGACGGCCTTCTTCCACCACCACTTCGTCGCCGGCCTTGATGTCGAACATGGCAGTTTCGCCACGCAGACGCTCAGGAATCAGCTTCAGCTTGAACACACCACCTTCAACGGTAACGGTGTTGGTGTCGAAGAACATGTCCAGCATTTCTTCGTTTTCGTAACCCAATGCCCGCAGCAGGATAGTGGCTGGCAGTTTACGACGACGGTCGATCCGCACGAATACCAGGTCCTTGGGATCGAATTCGAAATCCAGCCAGGAACCGCGGTAAGGAATGATGCGCGCGGAGTACAGCAACTTGCCCGAGGAGTGGGTCTTGCCACGGTCATGATCAAAGAATACGCCAGGGGAACGGTGCAACTGGGACACGATCACACGCTCGGTGCCGTTGATCACGAAGGTCCCGTTGTCAGTCATGAGCGGAATTTCGCCCATGTACACTTCCTGTTCCTTGATGTCCTTGATGGCTTTATTGGACGAATCTTTGTCATAAATAATCAGACGGATCTTCACCCGCAGCGGCGCAGAATAAGTAGCACCGCGCATCTGGCACTCGTGCACGTCGAATACCGGCGTGCCCAGGATGTAATCCACGAACTCCAGAGCGGCGTTGCCCGAATAGCTTTGTATCGGGAACACGGACTTGAAAGCAGCCTGCAGACCCTCGTCAAGCCGGTCTTCGATGGCAGCATCGAGTTGAAGGAATTTGCGATATGAATCCAACTGGATGGCCAAAAGGTATGGCACTTCCATCGCGTCTGTGAGTTTACCGAAGTCCTTACGGATTCTTTTCTTTTCGGTGAAAGAATATGCCATCTGAGTTCCTCAGTTTTTCACGCTGCAAAATGTTCTATTTTGCCTGTTCGAAGTAGCGTACTTCGTGTTGACCCCACCGAAGGGGTTTTGTCAGAACAGCCCACGACTACGCGCACTGAAACTGTTCTTTTCGGCACCCGCACCTCGAGTGAGGATGCGTCTGCCTGAATCTGATTGTCAGCCGTTCACTTTACCGTCCCAGCGCCTGTCAGATGACTGCAGCGAGCCTTTGAACGGCAAAAGGCCGGTGGCCAATGCCACCAGCCCCGTTAGCAAATTGCGTTGAAAAAACGCGTACTTGCCAAGCTATTACTTGATTTCCACTTTCGCGCCGGCTTCTTCCAGCTCTTTCTTGATCTTGGCAGCGTCGTCCTTGCTCACGCCTTCTTTCACAACAGAAGGAGCGCCTTCTACCAGGTCTTTGGCTTCTTTCAGGCCCAGACCGGTGATGCCGCGGATCACTTTGATTACGTTTACTTTGTTTTCGCCGAAAGCAGCCAGAACTACGTTGAATTCGGTTTTCTCTTCAACGGGAGCAGCTGCAGCAGCAGGGCCGGCGGCTACTGCAACAGGAGCAGCAGCAGTTACACCGAATTTGTCTTCGATGCCCTTGATCAGATCTACCAGATCCATTACGGACATTTCAGCAATAGCGTTCAGAATATCGTCTTTGGACAGAGCCATGGTTTATTACTCCTGAATTTTTCAATTCGTTAGAAATAGGATCAAAATTAAGCTGCTTTCTGGTCTTTGACCGCTGCCAACACACGCGCGATCTGGCTGGGCACTTCGTTGAGGGTACGAGCAAACTTCGAAAGCGGAGCCTGCAGAGTACCGGCAAGAATGCCGAGAGCCTGTTCGCGGGTCGGAAGGGTAGCCAGACGGTCGATTTCAGCAGCGCCATAAGCAACGCCGCCCACCGCCAGGGCTTTCACTTCCAACTTGTCGTTTGTCTTGGCGTATTCCTTCATCAGACGGGCAGCTGCGCCCGGATCTTCGATGGACAACGCCAGGATGGTCGGGCCAACCAGTGCATCGTGCAGACACTCGAATTCAGTGCCACGCACCGCGATACGGGCCAGTGTGTTCCGAACAACTTTCAGATACACGCCCTGCTCGCGCGCCTGTTTCCGCAGATTGGTGATTTGCGAAACAGTCAGACCACGATAGTTGGCAATAACAGCGGACAGTGCACCAGCAGCGGCCTGATTGACTTCGGCAACAATTGCCTTTTTGTCTTCCAGATTAAGTGCCACTGATTTACCTCCTCAGTTACGTCTTCCCCTTGCGGGGTTTTGCGGCGTCCGACCCAGTTCTTGCTACAGCTGAATCTTGAACCACCGCGTCTGCGCAGGCAGATTTTAAGCAGTTGACCCTTGTTGCCAGTCTTCCGCGCCTGCGGTCTTTAACGCGCCTTCCACCGAAGCGGAAGGGCTCAAAGTCCGTTCAAACCTGATTAACCTTCCAGGCTTGCTTGATCGATGGCAACACCCGGCCCCATGGTGGAGGACAGAGTAATGCGTTTGATATAGGTACCTTTCGAAGTCGCTGGCTTGGCCTTGCGCAGGTCATTCATCAGCGCTTCGATGTTCTGCTTGATGGCTTCAGGCGCAAAACCAACCTGGCCAACGGTGCAGTGAATGATACCGGCTTTGTCAGTACGGTAACGCACCTGACCAGCCTTGGCATTCTTCACGGCAGTAACAACGTCAGGTGTTACAGTGCCGGTCTTCGGGTTCGGCATCAGGCCGCGGGGACCCAGGATCTGACCCAGCTTACCGACAACGCGCATAGCATCCGGCGACGCGATTACCACGTCGAAATCCAGGTTGCCCTTTTGGATGTCTTCCGCCAGATCGTCCATGCCTACAAGGTCAGCACCTGCAGCTTTGGCAGCTTCGGCGTTGGCACCTTGAGTAAACACAGCAACGCGTACGGTTTTGCCGGTACCGTTGGGCAGCACGCTGGCGCCACGCACAACCTGGTCGGATTTACGCGGATCAACGCCCAGGTTAACTGCGATGTCGATACTTTCTTTGAATTTCACAGTGGACAGCTCGTTCAGCAGAACAACCGCCGCTTCAACGGAATACTGCTTGGTAGAATCCACTTTGGCGCGAATGGCCTTTTGTCTTTTGGTCAACTTTGCCATCTGATTAACCCTCCACTTCCAGGCCCATGCTGCGCGCGGAACCGGCGATGGTTCTTACCGCTGCATCCAGATCGGCTGCAGTCAGGTCCGGCATCTTACGCTTGGCGATTTCTTCCAACTGGGCACGACTTACCTTGCCCACCTTGTTCTTGTTGGGCACGCTGCTGCCCTTCGGGATGCCGGTGATTTTACGCAGCAACACGGAGGCAGGCGGGGTTTTCAGAATGAACGTAAAGGAACGGTCACTGTACACAGTGATAATGACCGGAATCGGCATACCGGGCTCGAAAGCCGGCGCCTGAGTCTGAGCATTGAACTGCTTACAGAATTCCATGATGTTAACGCCGTGCTGACCCAGCGCCGGACCTACTGGCGGGCTAGGATTGGCTTGGCTTGCCTTGACCTGTAGCTTGATATAAGCCTGTATTTTCTTTGCCATTGCACCTACTCCTCGGGTATTAACGCTGAGTGATCAGCTCCCCGCACAAAGTAAAAATCCCTGCACGGCTGGCAAGCCATGCAGGGGCGTAAGAAATCTTAACCCTTTTCGACCTGACTAAACTCCAGCTCAACCGGAGTGGAACGGCCGAAAATCAATACCGCTACTTGCAAACGGCTCTTCTCGTAGTTGACTTCCTCAACCACGCCATTGAAGTCCGCGAACGGCCCATCGACCACGCGCACTACTTCGCCCGGCTCGAATAGTGTCTTCGGCTTCGGCTTCTCAACGCCATCTTCCACACGTTGCAGAATTGCTGCAGCTTCGCGATCGGAAATCGGGGCCGGCTTGTCGGCAGTTCCACCGATAAAACCCATCACCTTGGGACAATCTTTGACCAAGTGCCAGGTGGCTTCGTTCATTTCCATCTGCACCAGGACATAACCCGGGAAAAATTTGCGCTCGCTCTTGCGCTTCTGGCCGCCACGCATTTCGACCACTTCCTCGGTCGGCACCAGGATTTCACCAAACTCTTCTTCCATGCCCGCGCGCTTAACCCGCTCTTGCAGGGAGCGCTTCACATGCTTCTCAAAACCTGAATAGGCATGTACCACATACCACCGCTTTGCCATTTGCAACCTCAACCCTTATCCGATGATGCTGGAAACAGCGGCACCTAAGCCTAGATCCAATAACCATAACAGGAGCGACATCACCACTACGACCAACACTACGATACCCGTGGTTTGCGCGGTTTCCTGCTTGGTGGGCCATACGACCCGACGAACCTCTGCCCTGGCGTCCTTCAGCAAAGCTATGAATGCGCGGCCTTTGTCCGTTTGAGCCGCCAGCAGGGCAGCTACCAGGGACACCACCACCACACCGAGCAACCGGTACAGAAACGGCTGTTCGTCAAAATAAGCATTCCCAATGACTGCAGCGGCAATCAGGATTACCACCACTACCCACTTGGCCACGTCGGCCGGGGAGGTACGGGAAGCTTCTGCGGTTGTGTTAGCACTCATACGTTCAAAATATCCCAGATTGCGGCAATCACTTTATTGCTTGCCCATCAGGCTGCGGTGTTTGGCAGGCCAGGAGGGAATCGAACCCCCAACCTGCGGTTTTGGAAACCGCTGCTCTGCCAATTGAGCTACTGGCCTAACACCTGCTCGTCTTCCAGAGACAAGCGGGCCGAGGTTACAACCTCGGCCCCCAACCCTACAACTGCTTTTTATTCAATAATTTTCGCGACGACGCCGGCGCCGACGGTACGGCCACCTTCGCGGATCGCAAAACGCAGGCCTTCGTCCATCGCGATCGGTGCAATCAGGGTCACATTCATCTGAATGTTGTCACCCGGCATCACCATCTCCACGCCTTCTGGCAGCTCGCAGGATCCGGTCACGTCTGTGGTCCGGAAGTAGAACTGCGGGCGGTAGCCTTTGAAGAACGGGGTATGACGGCCACCTTCTTCTTTGCTCAGTACATACACTTCGCAAATGAACTTGGTGTGCGGCTTGATAGAGCCCGGCTTGGCCAGTACCTGACCACGCTCGACGTCTTCACGCTTGGTACCACGCAGCAGAACACCTACGTTCTCACCTGCGCGACCTTCGTCCAGCAGTTTGCGGAACATTTCCACGCCGGTACAGGTGGTTTTGACAGTGGCCTTGATGCCAATGATCTCCACTTCCTCGCCCACTTTCACAATTCCGCGCTCTACACGACCGGTGACCACAGTACCGCGACCGGAGATGGAGAATACGTCTTCAATCGGCAGCAGGAACGGCTGGTCGATGGCACGGACCGGGTCAGGAATGTACGCATCCAGGGTTTCTACCAGCTTCTGCACCGCAGGAGCGCCGATGTCGGACTTGTCGCCTTCCAGTGCTTTCAGAGCGGAACCCTTGATGATCGGGGTGTCGTCGCCCGGGAAGCCGTACTGCTCCAGCAGTTCGCGCACTTCCATCTCTACCAGTTCCAGCAGCTCAGCGTCGTCCACCATGTCGGCCTTGTTCAGGAACACGACGATGTAGGGTACGCCCACCTGACGGGACAGCAGGATGTGTTCGCGGGTCTGCGGCATCGGGCCGTCAGCAGCGGACACTACCAGGATCGCGCCGTCCATCTGCGCAGCACCGGTGATCATGTTTTTCACATAATCAGCGTGGCCTGGGCA
>DATLII010000426.1:0-17725 GCA_035539495.1 Dongiaceae bacterium | reverse complement strand
CTATGTGCGGAATCCGCAGGTTACCGTGGTAGTTACCGGCGCGGGCAGCTCTGAGTTCCTGCACCGGGTGCGGGTGACTGGCGCGGTACAGAATCCGGCTTCATTACCTTTCCAGAAGGGAATGACTATCATGGATTTAGTACTGGTCTCCGGTGGCCTGACCGAATTTGCCGATGCCAATTCGTCCAAGCTTTATCGCGTTACACCAGAGGGCACCAAGGTGTACCCGGTGCGCCTAAAAGACATCCTGGATAAAGGTGATATCAAAACCAACTATCCTGTGTTGCCAGGCGACATCGTTACTATTCCGGAAAAACTGTTCTGAGGTTAGTTGAGAAGTCATGAACGGCACTTCGTCACAGATTGGCTACATATTTGAATTCATCCGGGTTTTGCTGCGGGAAATGATCCGCTACAAGACCTGGGTAATTCTCGCGTTTGCCGTGGTCAGTCTGGCGGTGCTGGGTATGGGGTTGGTATTTCCCAAAAAATACTCGTCGTCATCGTCGGTCTTTGCCGATCAGCAGAACATCATCAAACCGCTGCTGGAAGGGCAAGCCGCCACCACGTCGGTTAACGACCAGGGCCGGCTGGTGCGCGAAGTCGTGATGTCACCGCGGCTGCTGCAGCAGGTGGTGATAGATCTGGGGCTGACGCCCGATGTTAATAACGAATATGCGATGGAAGCTGAGGTCATCAAGCTGCGTGGTGGACTCAATGTGGAAAACATGGGTTCCAACTTCATCAAGCTCTCGTATGTCGGTAACGATCCCAATCTCGTCTACAACGTCATTTCTAAAGTGACGGATCTGTTCATCAAAAATGCCTCCGAAACCAAGCGCAAGGAAAGCAGTGAAGCGTTCGTTTTCATCGATAAGCAGGTGAAGACTTACAAAGGCCAGTTGCAGGAGGCTGAGGAGCGGCTGAAAGCCTTTACCTCGAGCAATTACGACGGTAGCGACCAGACAGTGGATGCCCGTATATCGGGCCTGCGTCAGGAGATTGAAACCACCAAACTGAATATCGAAGAGACCACCACCCGTATTGCGTCGCTGGAAAAGGAACTCTCGTCGGAAAGCCAGTTTGTGGAGCGTCGCTTCCGCTCTGATGTATACCGCGAGCGTTTGATGGATGCTCAATCCCAGCTGGCAACCTTGAAGCTCACTTATACCGATTCACACCCGGACGTGGTGGCGTTGCAGCATCAGATCGAAGATATGCAGCGGGCCATTCGGGATACGGATAACCGGCAGAATCAATCTCAGCGTGGCAACACCGACAGTAACGTGAATCCGCTCTATGAACGCTTGCGCTCCGATATTGCCTCGCAAAAGGTTGAGGTGGATTCGATGCGGCGGCGTTTGGAGCGAACTGAATCGCTGCTCAAAGATGAATATGCCCGCAAGCAGCGGATTGCCGCGCGTGAAGCGGAGTTGGCAGAGCTTAATCGCGATTACAACGTCAACCGTTCCATCTACGAGGATATGCTGGGTCGCAAAGAGCGGGCCCGTCTGTCCATGACGCTGGACGTGGAAGGTCAGGGCGTGACTTACCGCATCCAGGAACCACCGGTTTATCCGCTGACACCGACCGGCCTGCGTTTCATGCATTTTTTCCTGGTAGGCCCTGTGTTGGGTTTTCTGGTGCCCATTGCTGTGCTGGGATTGTATGTCCAGTTTGACCCGCGTATTCGTTTCCGCGGGCAATTGGAAGCGGCTTCGAAAGTACCCATTCTCGGCGTGGTGCCTCATATGGCAAGCCCGTTGGCTCAGCGCATGATGCGCAGTGATGTCATTCTGTTGGGCGGCTTTTTCGTCATAATTCTCTGTGTTTACGGGGCAATTGCAGTGGCCCGTTACAAAGGAATCCTTTAATGGAAAAAGATAACTTCGCCGACGGCAAGCCGCGTCGCTCCCAGGTGGTGGATCTGCCCAAACAGGCGCAGGGCGGCTCCGCCCGGATTGCCAACATGGCAGAACTGGGGCGCATGAGCGTGGAGGAGATGGCAGAGCGGCGTATCGTGTATCCCGGTATGCCCAACAAGGCGGTGCTGAATACCTTTCGTGAATTGCGTACCCAATTGCTGAAGCTGGGCGGTAGCAATAATTTCGTGATCATGGTGACATCGCTGACGGACAACGCCGGCAGTAGCTTTATTGCAACCAACTTGGGTGCCGTATTCGCGCTGGACAAGACCAAGACGGCCTTGCTGATCGATTGCAATCTTTATGATCCCAGCCTGGAACAGCTGCTGGACGTCGAGCCTGATTACGGCCTGACTGATTATTTGGCCGAAGAGAAGTTAGACGTCAACGATATCATTTACGCAACCGGTATTCCGCGTTTGCGGGTCGTTCCCGTGGGGACTCACACTGAAGTGGGTGCAGAGTATTTTTCGTCCGCGCGCATGGCCGGCTTTATTGATAATCTTAAGACCCGTTATCCTGACCGTTATTTGATTCTGGACACGCCGCCTATTGGGATGTGGGCGGAAGCCCGCATTTTGGCCGATCTGAGCGATTTGGTGGTACTGGTGGTACCCTATGGTCGGGTCAATGAGGCCCAGGTGGCAGCCGCCGTCGATACGCTCGGCGAAGACAAGCTGGCCGGCGTCATCTTCAACAATTGATTTCCTGATTTAAGTTTTTCCGAGGGATTGCCCTATGCGCGGAGTTAAATACCCCACTCTGGGAATGATGCTGTTTTGTGTTTCACAACCGGGGATGAGTGCAGTGGAAACCGGCATCACTGCAGGCGTCAGCGCCGAATGGAGTGATAACGTTTTTTTGACCAGTTCCGATCGCCGCAATGACTGGGTCGAGTCGCTCGACTTGGGCGCCAATCTGGAAGATCAGGAAACCTACTATCAGTACGGGTTGGATTACACCATTTCTCACGAGCGCTACGAGCGTGATTCATTTGATGAAGTCACCAATTACAACGGTACAGCCAATTTGAATCTGGCACCGTTTCCGCGTCGCTTTGAGTGGAACAACTCGATCCAATCGGAAGTCACACGGCGTAGCAGCGTGGGGCTGAATACCCCGGACAACCGCGACCAGCGTAACGTTTACACGACAAGCCCTTCGCTCGCGCTGATTCTGCTGCCGCGCGACCAGGTGCGCCTGATTGGCAACGCGGAAAAAGTGACGTTCCGTGAAGCGGATTCCAGTGACAGTGACCGCGCTGGGGCGAATGTGGATTGGACTCATTCCGTGAGCAGTCTGCTGGATCTGAGCTTGAATGTTAGCCAGGAAAAGGTGCAGTTCGATCAGGACGAAGATTATCAGTCCACCGATTATCATCTGGGCATCAACCGTCGGATCAACGGCGGCAACATTCGCCTGGCCTTGGGTCACGTCAAAGTAGAGCCGGAGTTCAGCGAGGAAACCAGCGATCCGCAATATCAGGCGGATATTGACTGGAGCAATCGGCTGCATTCGGTATTTTTTCAGGCTTACCACGACATTACCGATAGCAGTATCGGTGCCAGCAGCTTTTTTGAGCCTGACACCCAATTCGAAACACCCAACGACGTGAACACCGACGAAGTGACCATCGTGCGCCGCACCCGCTATACCGTGGGTTATACCTACGGCAGCGAAGGGAGTTATGCCATCAGCCCGAGCATCTATGTGGATGACGAGGAAGCGGTAGACGATTCCAGCGATACCTTGCGCAAGGGGTTCGCATTGCTGATGTCTCGCAACTTGTCAGTAGAGACGCGCGCTTACTTTGCTTTCAATTACGCCCGCGACGACACCAAGGATTTTCAGCCGGTACAGACGCAACAAGTGGATTACACCCGCAACTATCGTTTGGGTCTGGACAAAAGCTTTACCGAGGGATTGGCGGCTCAATTCTGGATTACCCGGGAAGACAGCAATCGGGAAGGGGACGATGAAGATTACGAAGTGCATACCGTAGGCGCGAGTCTCGGTTACACGTTTTGAGAAGAATTTTTGGCTCACCTCGATTTAGTTAAGGCGTTGCAAATAAAAAGGCCGACAATAAATGTCGGCCTTTTTCATTTTGCTGTGTACTAGGCAACTACTTTGCTTTCCGTACCTGAGCCAGGTGATCCGCGATTTCCTTATTGTCTGGCAATAGCTGAGCCGCTTGTTCCAAGGTTTTGACGGCAGTTTCCTTGTCACCGTTCTTGAAGGCGATCCAGCCATAAGTATCCAGAATCGATGCGTTGTCGGGACTCATCTGATGGGCTGCAGTCGCGTTTTGCAGAGCGCTGGTCTTGTCGCCGGCTTCCAGCTGCAACCACGCCAAGTTGTTGAGTACGGCAGGCTGACGCGGGTTAATGGCAAGCGAGCGTTGATAGGCGGTACGGGCGCCAGCGGAATCACCTTGCGCTTGCAGGAACAGACCCTCAATAGTCGGTGCCTGAAAGCTGCCCGGCAGACGCTGTTTCCATTCCTGCAGGAATGCAGTGCGAGCTTCCACAGATTCACTATCCATCCGCGACCACAGCAGATTGCCGACCCGATCGGAAGCCTGCACTTTCCAGGCGTTGCGATACGCGGCTGATGCTGCGTCCGTTTCGCCTTTGGCCAGAGCCAGATCACCAGCGGCTACGTAAGCAAAATGGGAACCTGAGGCCGCCTGTTCCATTTCCTGCACCAGTTTTTCAGCTGCTTTGATATTTTTATCCTGCAGTTCCACTGCTACCAGCAGATGCATCAATTCCAGATTGGTGGGATCGGCCTGCAGCCCTTTCATCAACGTTTCGCGCGCTTCCACTAATTGCAGATTGCCGGCCAGCTGCTGCGCTTTCATGGCATAGAGCTGAGTGGCTTGTGCGGTGGTGGTGCGGTTGAAGGAGGAGCGGGTGAGCGCTGCGTCAGCGTGTTCGATGGCCTGATTCAGATCGCTCTTGCCCAGATAGAAACGGGCCAGCACAAAATCCGGGCCCCAGGCGTTGGCGTTTTGCTCGCTCAGGGATTGCAGATACTCCACTGCTGCCTCTTCTTTTTTCTGAGACAGTTGCGCCTGGGTGGCAGCGGACAAGGCAAACAGATCGTCGGTATTGAGCGTCACCAGTTCCTTAGCGAAACGCAGGCTGCTGGTTGGATCGCCCATGACGGTGTAGCGGGCTACTTGAGCGCGCAACACTGAGGCGTCGGCAGGCGCTGCTTCATACGCTTTATCCAGCAGAGTACCGGCGCGGGCCCGATCTGTGCCGAGTAGCGCCAATCCCGCCAGCGCCTGGCTTTGGGGCGCTTTCTTCTTCGCCAGGTTATCCACCAATGCAGCCAGCGCGGTGTCCTTCTTCATGACCCGATATTGTTTGATCAGCCGCTCTTGCACCACGATGTCATCCGGGCTCGCATTGTGAGCCGCTTCCAATTGCAGTACGGCGTCCTCATATTTGCCCTGACGATTGTAGGTATCCACCAATGCCAGACGCAGGCGCGCGCGATTGGGATCCAGCTTCAGAGCCGCTTTTACGGTCTCGATGCCTTTTTCTTCGTGTTGCGTGGCCAGCAGCGACAGGCCGTAAATGCCCAGAATATCCGGATCGTTTGGATGCTGGTTGACGTTGGCTTCGATTGCTTTCAGCGCCTGCTCAGGATTGTGCAGCCGCAATTGGGATTCGGCGAAAGCACGCAACGCTTCCGGCGACGCGGTTTCCGGGTCCACTGTTTCACCCAGCAACTGCGCCGCTTCCTTGAAATCACCTTGCTGGAATTTGATCAGGCCCAACACCGATCCTGCCAACGCGGCATTTTCGCTGCTATACAAGCGGCTCAGGATGGCTTCGGCTTCTTGCAGATTGCCGGCCTTCAATTTTTCTACCGCTGACTCGAATTCAGTCTGCATTTCCTGGGCTTTCGGATTGGCCTCGGCTATCAGCTTGGAGTAGACCATGGCTTCCACTGAACGTCCCTGGCGGGTGAGGGTAGTCACCAGCGCATGCAGGATATTGAGTCGCTTCAATGTCATGGAATCGGTAGTCGGAAGCGACATCAGGGCGCGGCTGAGCAGGTCTTCTGCTGCTTCGTATTGGCGATTTTCCAGATTGAGCCGGGCTTTTTCTACGAGCGCGTCTACGTGATCGGGTTGGAAACGCAACGCAGTCTCGAGGGCTTCCAGCTGTTTGGCCTGATCACCTTGCGCCTGCCAGGCTTGTGACCGCACCACTTCCACGTCTGCCTGTTGCACTGGATTAGTCAGGCGACCAGCCAGGTTCTCCAATAATGTTTGTGCTTCTTTTGCCTGGTTGTGATTGATCAAGCTGCGCGCCAGCAGCAATTGGAATTCCGTCGAATCGCGGGCGTCTTCGCGATTACGCAACGGCTCCAACGTTTGCTGCAGAGATCTGAATTTGCCCTGTAGGTAGTAGGCGCGTCCTAACAATAGAGCGACCTGAAGATTGTCCTGTGGCAACTCCAACAGCACTTTGGCGGCATTGTTGTAACTGCCCTGTTCCAGAAAAATCCGCGCCATCAGCAGAAAGGCATCCAGGTTGCTGCTGTTTTCCTTGAGCGCGTTTTTGACTTCGATAGTGGCGGCGTTGAACTGGCCTTGCGCGTAATAGCTCTCCGCCCGCTTCAGTATTTCTGTCGACTTGTTCGCCGGTTGGCTGGATTCCTCGCAACCCGACGCGAACGTCAGCAACAGCAGGATGGCGAGTAGGCGGGTGGACAGTCGCGGCATATTCATTCCTTGCAGTCTTCGGAAACGTGAATGTTGTATTTCTTGATGAGGTCGTAGAGGGTGGGACGGGTGATGCCCAGCAATTTGGCAGCGGCGGAGATATTGCTGTCCGACATGCTGATGGCGCGGACGATGGCGGCACGCTCGGCATCCTGACGCACAGTGCGCAGGTTCAATGAAATGTCATCCGGCTGCGGCAGTCCCAAATCGACGATACCCACATTGCGCTGGTCGCACATGATCACCGCGCGCTTGATCTTGTTTTCCATCTCGCGGATGTTGCCAGGCCATTCGTAGGATTCGATGGCTGCAGTGGCTTCCGGCGTGAAGCCGCGGATGCCTTTGCTCAATTGGTCGATGTACTTGGCCAGCAGATGGCGCGCGATCAGGATCTTGTCACCACCGCGCTCGCGTAACGCTGGCAGTTCCACCACGATTTCGCTGATGCGGTAGTACAGGTCTTCACGGAAAGTTCCTTCCGCTACCATCTCGCTCAGATTCTTGTTGGTGGCGCAGACCACGCGGACATCCACCGCGATTTCCTCGCGGCCGCCCAGGCGTTCGATGACCCGTTCCTGCAGGAAGCGTAGCAGTTTGGCTTGCAGAGGCAGGGGCATGTCGCCGATTTCGTCCAGGAACAGTGTGCCTTCGTGAGCCACTTCCACTTTACCCAGCGTACGTTTGGACGCGCCGGTAAAGGCACCTTTCTCGTAGCCGAACAGCTCGCTCTCCATCAGATTTTCTGGAACGGCGGCACAGTTGATGGCGACGAAGCGACGATCGCGACGCTTGCTCAGATTGTGAATTGCGCGTGCGATCACTTCCTTGCCGGTTCCCGATTCACCCAGGATCAGGCAGGTGACATCGTTGGGGGCCAGCTTGGCCACTGTGCGGCACACGCTCAGCATCCGCTCGTCCGACGCGATCACACCGGGTAGCGGTGCGGCGCGGGTTTCCTGCAGACGTTTGTTTTCCTGCTCCAGCGACCACATCTGGTAAGCCCGCTGCACGATCAGGTCCAGCGTGTCGGTATTGACGGGTTTCTGATAGAAGTCGTACGCACCCAGTGCCACGGCGCGTAGGGCGTTGCTGTAATCGTGATAACCGGTGACGACGATGATTTTGGTGGCGGGGGCCAGGCGCAGGGTTTCCTGGATTGTGGCGAAACCTTCTTCAACGCCTTCCTCGTCGGGTGGCAGACCCAGATCTTGCAGCACTACTGCGGGTTCATGCATGCGCACGGCTGCGATGGCGCTCTTGCGGTCGGAGGCGGTGATGACTTCGTACTTGTCGAAATGCCAGCGCAACTGGCTTTGCAGCCCTAAATCGTCTTCCACGATGAGGAGTACGGGCTTGTGATCTGACATGAGGTGGCGATCCCTCGTAGGCTTGAATTGTTAAGATGCGGCTTTGACCTGGGCCTCGACCGGAATGTAGATCGTGAAGGTGGTGCCGATGCCGGGTTCGCTTTTCACGGTGACATCGCCACCGAGGTTGCGGATGAACTCCCGCGTTTGGTATACGCCGATGCCCATTCCCTTGCCGGACTTGGTGGTGTCGAATGGGCGAAATAGACGATTCTTGACGAAGTCCGCGTCCATGCCGGAGCCGTTGTCTTCTACTTCGATCAAAGCAAATCCGCTATCACCGCGCAACGTGATATCGACATATCCGTCAGCTGGGGTGGCTTCCTGTGCATTCTTGATGATGTGAGTAATGATCATCTCGAGATTGTCTTCGTCGGCCACCACTTTAAGTGAATCAGTCAAAATTCTCAACGACGGCCTCGGCACTCGATCCTGGCACTTCTTCACGGAATTGATCACAACATTTTTCAACGGCAGCGAACGCCCGCTGGTAGGTTGCGTTTGCTGGAGCTTTTTCAGCAGATTGCTCATTCTTTGCACAGAGTTGTCGATGGTGCGGATCATATCATCGATGAAGGCGGGATTTTCCTTGTGCTTGGCTGCGTTCTCCACCACCAGGGCCTGCTGCGCGATCAGATTTTTCAGGTCATGCATGATGAAAGCAGTGAGTTTGTTGTAGGCATCGAACTGTTTCGACTGCGCCAGCATTTCGGCGGCCTCGTTGCGGGACAGATACACGGCCACTTCACGTCCCACTGTTTTCAACAGATCCAAGTCTTCCCACGTGAGCGGTGATTCCTGCGCCGGCGCGGCCAATACCAAAAAACCGATCAGCTCGTGGTCCACCAGCAGAGGAATGATCAACCAAACATCGGGAATCCGCTGCACCCATTCAGGCAGCAGTTCATTGTGCGTGCCCAGTTCATGCTCGGCAGGCGAGTGGGGCGAGAAAACCCATTCCTGTTCCCGCAACACGCGACAAAATGGACTGTCGGCAGGCTCCTCGAAATCCATGTGTTCCAACTTCATGTGCATCGTGGCAATCGGCAACAGCTTGCCGAAGCGATTGTTCAGCCACAGCATGCCGCCGGGACATTTGAAGGTGCTGGCCACCGCTTGAATCGCGCGATGATGGATATCCTGGCCGCTGCTGCCGGGAGCTGACAAATGATGAATCAGGTTGAGCCACTGCGAGCGATAGTCGTACTTATGTACGAAGAAATGCTTGTCGATGAATACGCTGAGTTTGGTGCGCGTCACGTCGGACAGGAACACGACGGCAATGGCGACCAACGAACTGGTGATCAACGTGATCTGAATGACCGTGCCCCAATTTCCGCCGTACAGCTTGATGTAGTAACCACCGGCCGCCATTAATGCTAGAAAAAAGCCGGCAGTGGTAAGGCTGGTGGTGTAGAAGGCTACCGGACGTGAGATCGCTACGCGGGTCGGTTGAGGCGCCGCGCTGCCAGTGACACCCAGCATGCCGATGGCAAGAAAAATCGCGACGATGCCGCACACGGCTCCGCGAGCCTGCCAGAGTTCGCTATCCAACTGGCCGAACAGGGCGGCATGAGAAAACAAATACAGATCGTAGAGGAATTGTGCCGACAGGCCGATGCTGAGGAACTTGCTGATCCGGTACTGGGCGGAGTTGCGGAACAGTTGCTCCACCGCCACCACACCCAAGATTGCCAACAGCAGACTGCCCCAGACGTACAGCACCTGTTCTGCATTGCGCAATAACAGCGGAAACAGCACGACAAACAGAAACCCGCCCAGAACCCACAGGCAATTCAGAATTAGAAAAGGGCCGCGGTGCACGCCAGTGTGGTTGTAGAAGCGCAGTTGCTGCAGCATGGCGCTGATCCAGGCACCCATGCGCACGGTTTCCAGCAGCAACAATTGCCGCACGCTCAACTCTGGTTCCAGGGAATCAAAGGCAAGCAGGCCACACCAGACGGCCGTCAATACCATGGCAATCAGCGCTGACAATGTCAGCTGCTGTCGAGTCACCAAATAAAGTGTAATGAGGGAGAGGGCGGAAAACAGAATACTGCCGCCCATGTAACTAATGAAGGTTACGTTATCCAGAAGCATCAGGTAGGAGAAAGGGCCGGTGGATCAACCGGCCATTTTCTTCAGCTTGTCGCTGATATTATCCATCGCCCGGTCGAACAATACGCCGGACTCCAGTAGTTTTACATAGCCCTTCTGCAGGTCGTGGGCAAACTCATTCAGTTTTTTCTCGAATACCCGCAGGCCAAACCGGTTAACGAATACATAGGATTCGCCCGGCTCAGTCACCATCGCCAGCTTGCAGCGGAATGCGCGCGGACTGTTGGGCGGGGAATACACCATCCAGGTACCAGCACGAATCGAACCGGCCTTGGTGACATATTCTTTGGCGGCGGCCTGCATTTTCAGCTGCTGCCGCTCCACTGCAGTCATGTCGTCCCAATCCTTGCCTTGAGCGTTGGCGATTTGCCCCAGTGCTGCCAGATGCTCGGGGCGCAGCCCAATCAGATCCTTGTCGGTCAAGCGGCGGGTCAACACCATCTCGAAAATCTGTTCCACGATCGACAATGTATTCAGGATAGTGTCGCGAGAAACGGAAACGCCTTCCAAGCCATTGGACACTTTGCGGACCACCTCGTCCTTCACCCGGTCCACACGATTCATGGAGCGGTCGTCCTGATGCGGACGCACAGCCCACACCAGATCGTCGATCACTTGCTTGGCTTCGAGCCACTCGGTGCTGTCGATGCCGTGTTTCAGGTGCACATACATCAGTACCTTCTGCCATTCCCGTACCAGGAACGACAAAATGCTTTCCGGCAGATGCGCATCCCGTAGACGGGTCAACAGCACCTGGTTCGCTTCTTCGCGGGCGTGCTCGGCCTTCGCTTTGCCTTGCGCTGCTTCCTGAGTCCGTTTTTCCAGAACCGTGGCTTTGCTGGTCTCGACTTTCAGACCTTGCTGCAGTGACGCCAGCGCTTTTTCGAAAATGGTGATATCACCGGTGTAGTGCTCGATGATGTCGTGCACGACGCGATTCACTTCTTTGTACAGAAGATCCTGCGCTTCTTTCTCGGATTGATCCCAGCCAACAGCAGAAGCGGCGATTTCGTTGATCAGGCGACGGGCAGGGTGATCTGTGTGGCTGAAGAATTCACGATCCTTCAGAGCCACTTTCAATACGGGAATTTGCAGGCGGCTGATCAGCGCCTGGAATGGCACTGGCAGGTTACGGTCGTCCAGCACGAAGTCGAAGAACATGGCTACCAGGTTGATGATGTCTTCATCGGACTGGTTCAGTGCATCGGGTTTGCCGCGGCTGCGGTTTTCCTCCAGCACTTTCTCGACCACGCTGCGAATGTTGTACAGGTGAGGCTGAGCCACATAATCCGCAGATAATTGCAGATGGGTCAGGGCGTCAATCAGATTGTCTGGATCTACGGGAATGGCGTTGCCAATCACCGGACGCGATACTGCGTTGGGAATATGAACGCCACTTTGGCGCAGCTGTTGGAACATACCCAACACCTGACCGAGCGTGACGTGGGCGACGCCTGATGCACCCATACCTGCAGGAGCTTGTCCCTGTGCGCCCAATGCACTGGATTGAGCTACGCCTGCCAGTTCTGCCTGTTCCGGGCTGAGCGGAGATGGCACTGCAGTGGGACCGCTTACAGCGCCTGGCTGCTTTTTCACACCAAAGCGAATCTGCGGCAGCACACCTGCGCTGATCATGAGTTCGTTGGCCAGGGAATAGATATTGCGCAGCTCGACGATAACGGTACGGTCAAGGTGCTTAAGCAGGATCACCTTGCAGCGGATGTCGAGGTCGAGCACTTTAAGTGCCTTGCTCACAGCGTTGCAAATCTGTGCAGGATCCAGCGGATTATTGCTTTCGCCAACTTTCACATCGGGCAGCAGATAATCGAAACGGCAATTGATCTGGTAGAGCTGTTCCTGGTTTTCGTTGCGCGCTTTGGTGACGATGCCAGTGATGGCAACGTCCTGTTCCATGTCATCTTTTTCGACGAGCTGCATCGAATCCAGGTTCAATGCTTCTGGTGCGGATTTTTTCTTGCCGGAAATACGGCTCTTAGTGAGATTGCGGAAATTTTCTTCGTAACCCTCTTTGAAGAGAGTCCAGACTTGCGGCTTCTTCATGCGCACTTCGCGCATGGAATCGAAATACAGATTTTGTTCTTTGTTAGAGCCGGCTTTACTGGCGAGATCAAAAAACAAATCGTCGCAGCTGCTGAAGAAGTGGCTGAAATTATTCGACAGGATCGCGAAGGTGTTGTCCTTCACCTGTTTCACCAGCGACGGGAGCGTGGCCGCGACACTGGAAACGTTGCCGCTGCGTTGTTCAGTATCACTCATCATCTTGGTTCCCATTGCGGACCCCGCCGTTCCCTACTTTTCCTTATTCTGGCTGAAGTTTAGCCAGGGGACAACGTGAAAAAGGCACGGTTTCTGTGAATCCGGATTGCACAAAAGTTATCTGATTGTATCTAGGTCAAGCAACCGGCATACCAATCGGTTACTTATAGTATCGAAATCAGATGTTTCGCAAGGATTCTACAATCCTGTGGGCAGCAATGTAAGGCGTTGTCTGGCCGGCATTTACCTTATTTTGCATAGCGTCACAAACTGCCCTGGCGTCCGGGTCACGATGGAGGCGGCGATCAATCAGCTCGTGCACCAGTCGCCACATCCATTCCTGGTTCTGGCGGGCACGCTTGGGATGGAACACGCCGGCGTCCAGAGCGCGTTGTCTGTAGTCGCCCACCATATTCCAGATGCCGTCTATGTTTTTGTTTTCCAAGGAAGAACAAAGCATGACGCGCGGTTGCCAGAAGTGATTGTGATGCAGAATGGCCAGGGCATTGTTGTAGTGCTGACGGGCTTGATCGGCCATGGCGCGGGCAGCACCATCGGCCTTATTGATGACAATGGCGTCTGCCAGCTCCAGGATACCTTTTTTGATGCCCTGCAGCTCATCGCCGGCGTTAGGCAGCATCAGCACCAGGAAAAAATCCACCATGCTGGCTACTTCGTACTCAGATTGGCCCACACCCACGGTTTCTACGAGGATCACGTCGTAGCCGGCGGCTTCACATAGAAGCATGCTCTCGCGGGTTTTTTGCGCGACGCCCCCAAGTGCGCCGCCGCTGGGGGAGGGACGGATAAAGGCGTTGTTCTGCTGGGACAGTACTTCCATGCGGGTTTTATCACCCAGGATGCTACCGCCCGTAATGGGGGAGCTGGGGTCCACCGCCAATACTGCCACCTTCTTGCCCTGTTGGATCAGGTGCAGGCCGAAGGCTTCTATAAAGGTGGATTTGCCCACGCCGGGTACGCCAGTGATACCGATGCGGATGCTGTTGCCCGTGTGGGGCAACAGCGATTCCAGCAATTGCTGGGCTTCCTGGCGGTGGCTGTCCAGCTTGCTTTCGGTAAGCGTGATGGCCTTGGCGAGTGCGCGCCGGTTTCCCTTCAGCAATGCTTCCCGGTCGATGGACATTCCGGATCAGGCCGCCTTGCTGATGGCGTCGAGCACCTTGCGGGCGGACACCGGGATCTTGGTACCAGGGCCGAAGATGCCTTTCACGCCAGCTGCATAGAGGAAGTCGTAGTCCTGGCGCGGAATCACGCCGCCCACTACCACGATGATGTCCTCTGCACCTTGTTCCTTCAGCGCGGCGATCAGATCTGGCACCAGGGTTTTGTGACCCGCGGCCTGGGATGACACGCCCACGACATGGACGTCGTTCTCAATGGCCTGCTTGGCGACTTCAGCCGGCGTGGAGAACAGCGGCGACAGGTCGATATCGAAGCCCACATCGGCGAACGCGGTGGCGATGACTTTGGCGCCGCGGTCGTGACCGTCCTGGCCCATCTTGGCTACCAGCATGCGGGGACGACGGCCATGTTTGTCCTCGAACGCCTTGATGTCGGACTGCATCTCAGTCCAGTCGGTATCGTTTTCGTAGGAGCTGCCGTAGACGCCGGATACGGTTTTGCTGTTGGCGTTGTAACGGCCCCAGATTTTTTCGATCGCATCACTGATTTCGCCAACCGTGGCGCGGGCGCGGGCTGCTTTGATGGCCAGGTCCAGGCCATTGCCGTTGCCACTTTTGGCCCACTCTGTCAGTGCATCCAATGCGGCCTGGCAGGCTTTGGTGTCACGAGTGGCGCGGATTTCTTTCAGGCGGGCAATCTGTTGTTCACGTACGGAGGAGTTGTCGATTTCCAGTACGTCGATTTCATCTTCTTTCTTCAATACGTATTTGTTGACGCCGACGATGACGTCTTCGCCACGGTCGATGCGCGCCTGCTTGCGGGCAGCAGATTCCTCGATGCGCAGTTTGGGTTCACCTTGTTCGATGGCCTTGGCCATGCCGCCGCGCGCCTGCACATCTTCAATGATGGCCCAGGCTTTGTCGGCGATGTCCTGAGTCAGGCTTTCCATCAGATAGGAACCGCCCCAAGGATCGACAACCTTGGTAATGCCGGTTTCTTCCTGAATCACGATCTGGGTGTTACGGGCAATACGGGCTGAGAATTCGGTGGGCAGCGCAATGGCTTCATCGAAGGCGTTGGTGTGCAAGGATTGGGTGCCGCCGAAAACGGCGGCCAGCGCTTCGATGGTGGTACGAATAACGTTGTTGTACGGGTCCTGCTCGGTGAGGGACCAGCCGGACGTTTGGCAGTGGGTGCGCAGGATGCGCGAATCCGCTTTCTTCGGGTTGTACTCTTTAACAATGCGGTCCCATAGCAGGCGCGCTGCGCGCAGCTTGGCGATTTCCATGTAGAAGTTCATGCCGATGCCGAAGAAGAACGACAGGCGTGGCGCGAACTGGTCGATGTCCAGGCCGGCTTTCAGCGCGGTTTCGATGTATTCCCTGCCGTCGGCCAGGGTGTAGGCCAGCTCCAGAGCGGCGTCGGCGCCGGCTTCCTGGATGTGGTAACCAGAAATGGAAATCGAGTTGTACTTCGGCATGAATTCCGAGGTATAGCCGATGATGTCGGCGATGGCGCGCATGGAGCCTTCCGGCGGGTAGATATAGGTGTTGCGCACCATGAATTCTTTCAGGATGTCGTTCTGAATCGTGCCGGACAGTTTGTCCTGGCTCACGCCCTGTTCCTCGGCGGCGACGATGTACATGGCCAGAACTGGCAGTACGGCGCCGTTCATGGTCATGGACACGGAGACGGTATCCAGCGGGATGCCGTCGAACAGGATTTTCATGTCTTCCACGGAATCGATTGCTACGCCAGCTTTGCCCACGTCACCGGTGACGCGCGGGTGGTCGGAGTCATAGCCGCGGTGAGTGGCCAGGTCGAATGCCACGGATGCGCCCTGTTGGCCGGCAGCCAGATTCTTGCGGTAGAAAGCGTTGGATTCGGCGGCGGTGGAGAAGCCGGCATATTGGCGAATGGTCCAAGGGCGGCCGGCATACATGGTCGCTTTGGGGCCGCGGACGAAGGGGGCCAGGCCCGGCATGGTGTCGGCGTAGGGCAGGTCCTTGGTGTCGGCAGCGGTATAGAGAGGTTTGACGTCGATGCCTTCAGGGGTTTTCCAAACCAGGTGATCGGGGGTTTTGCCTTTGCTTTCTTTGGCGGCCAGCTTTTCCCAATCAGCCACTGAAGGCTTTTCGATCTTGTCAGTCATAACTACCTCAAAATACTGGATTCTGTGAGTGTCCGGACGGTCACTGCCAGCCCGTCCAATGCCCTGAATCTTGTGGATTGTAAGGGCAACGGATGGATTACGAAAATGACGGGTGGCAGGCCGGGGTCGGGTTTGACCTCGGAAGGCGGCGGTAGACTACCCAATTCATTCACGAAAATCACCCACCGTTGGTGCGCAATCCTGTAACAATTGGCTACAACTTTATCTCTTCGGGCAATCAAAGCGGTTAAATGGTGTGACCCGGCGTTCGCGATTGGCTTCCCCCTGGTGGCGACCGCCCGTAGAATAGGCGCCTCGCATTCGTCTGTTAACGCTGTCAGCTAACGCTAGAGAAGAGGGGAACACCATGATCATCGGTTTGGACCATATCGCCATTGCGGTTCCGGATCTGGAAAAGGCCATCAAGCGGTTCGCCGAGGATTTCGGCATTACCTATAAAGGGAACGAGGACGTGGAGGATGCCAAGACCTCTACCGCGTTCTTTCCCATCAGCGGCACTCAGATTGAACTGGTGCATCCTCTGCGCGGGGAAGGCCCCATCGCCAAATATCTGGAGAAAAAAGGCGGTGGTCTGCATCACCTCTGCTTCCGCACCGACGACGTGGAAGGGGACATGAAGCGGCTGAAGGAAAAGGGTTACGAGTTTTTGTCGGATGCACCCAAGCCTGGTGCTCATGATACCCGCGTGGTGTGGATTCATCCCAAGTGCACTGACGGTGTGTTGATCGAGTTGGCTGAGCATCCGCAGGCCGATTACCACATGTAAGTTTTGTTTCTGGTTGTGGGTTTGTTACAGGGCGCGGCCGATAAGGTCTGCGCCCTGTTTGTTTTTCGGGTGTTAGGAAGTTGATGAGATTGTTTGAGGCGTAGCTAATGGAAGCGCTTTCGACTTCGCTGACACGTCACTTACGGACAGCGTTCAGCGATTGCACGAATGCCCGCCCAATCCCTCTGTTGAAGTAGTTTTGCTGGAGTCAGCCAGCTGCCGCCGATGCAAGCTACGTTGACGCAGCGCAGGAAGTCCATTGCAGTGGTTTCGGTGATGCCGCCGGTGGGGAAGAAGCGCGTAGTGGGAAAGACGGGCTGCATGGCGCTGAGAAAATCGATGCCACCGGCCAGTGTGGCTGGAAACAGTTTGACCAGGTCGATGCCGGCATTCTCGGCCTGCATCAATTCAGTGGGTGTCATGATGCCCGGAATCAGCGGTACTTTCGCCTGGCGTGATTTTTCGGCGAGGGAAAGATCCAGTCCGGGACAGACTACGAAACGCGCTCCCACATCAAGCACCGCCTGCAGTTGTTCCGCATTTTTAACTGTGCCGGCACCGACCACCAGTTGCGGTCGCTCCTTTATCAGCAAGGCAATCGCATCCACCGCGCAATCGGTACGCAGAGTAATTTCCACCACGTTAAAACCGTTCTCCGCCAGGATATCCATTAACGGTAGCGTGACATCCAATGTGGGTAACGCAATCACCGGAACGATTTTTCTGCCTTGCTGAAAATGCTGTTCAAATGGATTCATGGCAGATCCTGCAGAATAAAACTGGCGCCCTGGTCAGCGGCGGTGACATTGGCGCGAGCGCGGGCAAACAAGTTGCGCCCTAGCGATTGTATTTGTGGTGGCAACTCAAACGCGGGGCGTTGCTCCAGTTCGGTGTCAGCCACTTGGAGTTGCAGTGTATTCTGGCTCCAATCGATACGGATCAAATCGCCGTCGCGCACTTTGCCGATCAGACCACCATGCATCGCTTCTGGTGTCACATGCAACGCTGCGGGAAATTTGCCAGAAGCGCCGGACATGCGGCCGTCCGTCAACAACGCAACATTGAAGCCCTGGTTTTGTAATGAGGTCAGCGGCGGTGTCAGCTTGTGCAGCTCCGGCATGCCATTGGCGGACGGGCCTTGCCCCGGCAGTACCGCGATGAAATCACCGGTGAGTTCGCCGGCTTTGAAGGCAGTCTGCAGAGCCTCTTGAC